>NZ_BBRU01000333.1:0-498 GCF_001431085.1 Candidatus Symbiothrix dinenymphae | reverse complement strand
CCTCTATGTAGGTCAGCATCTGGCTGAGCCACTCGCTGCCTCCGTTGTAGGCTGCTGTGGTGGCGGTGTAGGCAAAGATTGTGCCTTCGTTCAACTCGCTGGCAGCGAGGAACTTGTAAAAACTGTCGCGAATGGCTTTGTTGGGGATGATGGCGTACGAACTCACTATGCCGGCGATGTTAAACGTCTTGCTGGGTGCCATCAGCGTGATGCTATTTTGCTCTGCCTCCTTCGACACCGTTGCGAAAGGGATGTGTTCGTGCCCAAAAATCGCCAAATCCGAGTGAATTTCGTCCGCAATCACCAGGATATGGTGTTCGGCACAGATTTTTGCCAACTCCTGCAATGTTTTTTTGTCCCACGTGATGCCAACCGGATTGTGCGGATTTGCCAAAATCAGCAGTTTGCAATCTTTGTCAATCACCTGCCGCAAGCCCTCCAAATCCATACTGTAATGCCTCTAAAGAGAGCAAAATAATCTCTTACAATGACATCCTA
>NZ_BBRU01000332.1:0-500 GCF_001431085.1 Candidatus Symbiothrix dinenymphae | reverse complement strand
TGGCTTTTAGCCCTCATCGTTCGGTTTTGGGCTGTTCGGGTTTGTAGCTGCCATACTGCGGCTGGTTGATTCTGATGGAGTCCAGAGCCGGATGCGAATACGGGTCGTTAGGGTAATCGCACTCGTTGCCGATGCTCCACGCAAAGATGGATACATGCTTACGGTTGCGACGAACCATATCGGCAAGGTCTCGCTCGCCCCATTCCTCGAAGAAATCGTAGGAGCCGTCTAATCCCGGCTTTCCTTTGGTCCAGGCTTCGAGCCATTTGTACTTGGGAAATTCCCATTCGTCAAACCCTTCATCCATCACCAAAAGACCCAATTCATCGCACAGTTCGTACATATCGGGTGCCTGCGGGTTGTGCGACATACGCACGGCATTGCAGCCAAGCTCTTGCAGTGTCAGCAGGCGGCGTTTCCACACTTCGCGGGGAACAGCCGAGCCGAGCACGCCGGCATCGTGGTGGAGGCACACGCCTTTGAGTTTCATCCACTTGCCG
>NZ_BBRU01000331.1:0-501 GCF_001431085.1 Candidatus Symbiothrix dinenymphae | reverse complement strand
CCTCTAAAGAGAGCAAAATAATCTCTTACAATGACATCCTATTAAACGTTCTTAAGCAATGCGAAGATGATAAAACAGAGATACCTTCCTCTGATATTACAGAAAAATTAATGAAGAAAATAACAGTTAAAAAACTTGATGACCGTGTTAGTTATAGGAGTCGTAAATAATTTATGTTGCTTTGTACAATCGCTCCCACTGGATGACAAGGGCAATGATTTTTTCAAAACACTGAAATAATGCACTACAATTTTGACGAAATACTCAATCGAAAAGGCACCGGTGCGCTCAAGGTGGATGCGCTGGAGGAGCGGTTTGGCAATGCCGATTTGATTCCGTTGTGGGTGGCTGACATGGATTTTCGATGTTGCGACTCCATCGTTGAAGCCCTGCGAAAACGTTGCGATTTAGGCATTTTCGGCTATTCAACCACTCCTGACGAGTATGTGCAAGCGATTGTCAATTGGCTGCAAACCAAACATCGCTGGACGGTATCCAGAG
>NZ_BBRU01000330.1:0-504 GCF_001431085.1 Candidatus Symbiothrix dinenymphae | reverse complement strand
GTTAAACGGCTCACTGCCAACATAGAAGATGCTTTTGCCGACTACAACGACATCAACGAAGATTCGCGAATG
Source organism: Candidatus Symbiothrix dinenymphae (assembly GCF_001431085.1). Lineage (NCBI taxonomy): Bacteria > Pseudomonadati > Bacteroidota > Bacteroidia > Bacteroidales > Candidatus Symbiothrix > Candidatus Symbiothrix dinenymphae. The sequence goes on along the minus strand of NZ_BBRU01000330.1, from coordinate 432 downwards.
CAGTTTGAACTAATCAACACATCGTTGGCAGAATTGCAAGCGTACAAACACATTATCAACAAGCCACGCAAAGTGGTTGGATTCACAGCCGACCGCGTTGCCCCTAAAACGGAGATGAGACATGAATAATTTTAAACCGCCCGAAATCGCAATCTTTCGGACAGTTTTCGCTGTTTTAATAATTTCATCGCGGTGCCTTCTTATACAGCCATGCTGCTATGAAGACGTACACCACATTTGGAATCCATGCGGCTATGAATGGGCTTACCAGACCGGAGATGGCGAACGTCAGCGTGATTTGCATGAACAGGATGTAGGAAAAGCTCAACAGCAGCCCCAGACCGAGGTTTAGCCCCATGCCGCCTTTCACTTTGCGCGATGAAATGGACACACCAATGATGGTGAGAATGAACGAGGCAAACGTCATTGCAT
>NZ_BBRU01000329.1:0-505 GCF_001431085.1 Candidatus Symbiothrix dinenymphae | reverse complement strand
GCCCGTAATAGAGGCAATATAAGCAATCCGATCTATGACCGGCTTAATTAAGTGAGACATTTTATTATTTTAAGCGTCAGTTCCCATAACATTTATTTTTTTACATTCTCTAATTCGGGTGCAAAGGTACACATTTTATTTTGAACTCACAAGTTTTTTTCGATTTTTTTTTTTACTCATTGGGCTTTTTATCTTGTGTTTCCTCCGGAGGTTCAAATTCGGTTGAATTTTGATACATCACGTAGTCGTCCATCTGCTTGTTGGTTCTGAAGCCTACGGTTGTTGAGAGGTTGCCGTTTTGCATGATTATGGCGAAAGAATCGGTGTAGATAGCCTCTCGCGAATATTCCGGCACCTGACGATTCCAATACAATTCGGATGTTTTCACATAGTTGCCATTGGGCTTTTGAATATCCACATGTCCAATCAGGCGAAACAACTCTTTTTTTTGGTAGTAGTAGGCTGTATCGGCTTCGATGCTGCCCACGACATGCAAACTATCGTC
>NZ_BBRU01000328.1:0-505 GCF_001431085.1 Candidatus Symbiothrix dinenymphae | reverse complement strand
AATCATTCCGAGTTCTCGGACTTGATTATCAGCGGACTTGTCGGTCTTCGCCCTGCGGAGGGCGATATACTAAGCATTTATCCGCTCGCAACGGACGAGTGGGAATGGTTTGCGCTCGAAAATGTGCTCTATCACGGCAAAAAGATTTCGGTGATTTGGGACAAAACAGGCAAGAAATACGGCAAGGGACAGGGTTTTATGGTGTTTGTGAACGGCAAAAAAATCGCTACTTCCAAGCGTCTCGGCGAGTTAAAGGTGGATATTACTGCCAAACAGTGGAAGAAATATGTGAACAATCCTGTTCTCGGCGGAGCGGAACTCGGCACGTGTTTCGACCTCACGATGCTGCAGGAAGACGGTAAATACAAGATGTGGTTCTCGTGGCGACCGAAAGACGCGCTCGCCTACACCGAAAGCACCGACGGCATCAAATGGTCGGAACCGGTCATCGTGCTCGCTCCCGTGAAAGAACACGAATGGGAACAGGGCATCAACCGTCCTACAA
>NZ_BBRU01000327.1:0-505 GCF_001431085.1 Candidatus Symbiothrix dinenymphae | reverse complement strand
CGCCTGAACATCGCCATAAATATGCGGATGCCGAAACATCAGCTTGTCGCACAGCACATTACACACATCGGCAATGTCGAACTGCCCCTTCTCCGAAGCAATTCGGGAATAGAAAATAATGTGCAGCAACACGTCGCCCAACTCCTTTTCAATCTCCTGAAAATCATCTTTGATGATGGCTTCGCAGAGTTCGTAAGTTTCCTCAATCGTGTTGGTGCGCAGGCTCTCATTGGTCTGCTTCTTGTCCCACGGGCACTTCTCGCGCAGTTCGTCCATGATGTCGAGCAGTCGCCCGAAAGCTTGTAATTTATCTTCTTTTGTGTTCATATTCATCCTGTTAATCCTTTAATCCGGTAAATCCTGATTCAGACTATTTTCCCCAACAACTCCATCATCAAATGCCGCCTTTTATACATAACTCGGTAATTATCAATTATTTGCGACACCACTATAGCCCCATTGGGAAGTCCCTTTATCAATTTCAGCAATCGGCACACATAGTGAT
>NZ_BBRU01000326.1:0-507 GCF_001431085.1 Candidatus Symbiothrix dinenymphae | reverse complement strand
AACGGCTACATCAACTACGTGAAAGGCGCAAACATAGCAGGTTTTATGAAAGTGGCACGCGCGATGATGGCACAAGGAGTGATTTAAAAGCATGAAACATAGGCTGATATTTATCAAGACATGTAGAGACGTGGCGCGCCACGTCTCTACTCGGCAGCTGCCTTATGAGAAAAAGTGAAGCTATAAATGCAGAAAATGAGGCTATAAATGAAAGCGTTAAAAAAGAGGTGCATGAATTATATGACCATATAAAAAACAATCCGTTAATAAAAAGAACTGATATAATAATATTTATAGGAAAGAGTAAGACAACGGTGGAGCGTTATTTGAAAATTTTGAAAGACAATAATCTAATAGAATACATTGGTTCCTTAAAAACAGGAGGATATAGAATTATAAAATGAACTCACAAAAAACAACATATAAGATTTTATGAAAATTCGTTTTTTAGGCACAGGAACATCCACCGGCATACCGGAAATCGATTGCCGGTGCGATGTTTGTATG
>NZ_BBRU01000325.1:0-507 GCF_001431085.1 Candidatus Symbiothrix dinenymphae | reverse complement strand
CCTCAATGGTCTGTGGGCGATGGAAGCATTGGCATAATTCAAGCCGCAACCGGTCCTTATAATGTCGCCACAGGCACATACACCTCCATCGTGAGAGTTAAAGGACTCAAGGAAGCAACTACTCTCTACGGAGTCAAAGTGAAGCAAGGCGGTGCGGATACGCTCATCACGGCTCCTCTGACGGTGAGAACACCTCGCATCCGTCTCTTCGAGGGGACCGACTACAGTACTCTCCTCGCCCCTTCTGTCACGCTGGACAGGATGGGAAAAGCAGCACCATTGATATTGCACGGCGGCATCTCGGGTCTGCCGGATGATTCGGAATACAACTATCTGAAATGGAAATTTGCTCCGGATAACGGCTCGTCCGCGAGTGTAGATGGGTCTGTAGAGTTTTCAAACGGGAAAAAATCCGGCGATTGGCAGCCACAAACCGAACTTTGGGAGTTTAACACCCCGAAGGCAGGCTTGACAACCATCATCGTGACAAATTGCAATGCGCTTGGC
>NZ_BBRU01000324.1:0-511 GCF_001431085.1 Candidatus Symbiothrix dinenymphae | reverse complement strand
TTATTGTGCGCCCGCCAAGCCATTCTGCGTTGGGCTTGGCGGGATCGTTGATATCGTCGGGATCCACTCGCATGGGTATTCTGTAGGGGGTGGTATTATTAAATTGTGGAAATTCCAATGTCATCGTCAAAAAAGTGTCGCTTTCTATATCAAGGTCGTCGATTGTTAATGTTATTGTAATTGTCACTGCTTTGAAATCAATATGATGAATTCTTTTTATTGTGTCTGTCATTAATGTGTCGACGAGTGGGTCTGGGTCTTTTTCTCTAAAATCAAGTGCAATAGATGTTGTGTTGGGTAGTGTTGATCCGACCGGTATGGGTACACTTCCAAAAATATCTATTACTGCCTGAAGGTCAGCCGATAAGTTGTCTGCAGGTTTCAAATTCTCCATTGTTTTTGCGTCCAGCACTATTTCGGGCGATTCATTTTTCAGGCAGTCGCGCAATTTCTCTAAGGTGTTTAGTTTCATGAAGTTACACTCGTTGCAGGCGCAGGTGCTGTCGTTGGG
>NZ_BBRU01000323.1:0-7679 GCF_001431085.1 Candidatus Symbiothrix dinenymphae | reverse complement strand
GGATATAAAACAAATCTACCTGAATTTCTACATGTTGGACCTCGTGGAGAACATACAATTAACATTCTGGCAAACTCCATGAATCTCAATAATGTAAATGATCTGCTTTATAGAGGAAATGATGCAAAATCTGTCCTTCAACAAACGATAGAATGGCTGGGGTATATTTTTGATGGAGCAAAAATTGACATAAAAGGACGAGATAAGGAAAGTAGTGTTCTTTATATGCTTTTGAATAATAAGAATAATTCGTATACTTATAAGCCTGCAAATGTTGGATTTGGCTACAGTTATGTCTTGCCTCTAATTGTTACGGGCTTAATAGCTAAGCCGGGAGAAATAATTATTATTGAAAATCCTGAAGCACACCTACATCCAAAAGCACAAGCCCGAATTGCAGAATTTTTCGCAAAAATTGCCTCTTGTGGAGTTCAGGTTTTCATAGAATCTCACAGTGAACATATTTTAAATGGATTACGTGTAAGTGCTTTAAATCCGGAAATTGCAATTAGTACGAAGGATATATCTATCCATTATTTTAACGAATCATTCAAACCGGAAAAGTTGGAAATGAATGAAAAAGCCAAAATACTAAACTGGCCGAATGGTTTTTTTGACCAACAGGAAAATGACTTAGCCGAAATATTTAAATACAGCAGATAATATATGGTAGCACATTTCTATATTTTGGCAGAATCATTTCAAAAAAATTCTAAATTGAGCGATAGCGAGATAGAAGAAAAAGTAAAACGCCTTGCAGAAGATGTAAAATTAATAAATCAGTACAAGGATACAAATAAACTGTACACAAATTATAGCGAAATTTATCCTCAGGTCTTTTATGCTAATTATACTGTTGAAAAATTTATTTGCAACCCACAGGAATTGAAACAAAATGGAATTGACCGCGATGTAATTAATTCTCTGCAAAACATTTTGCAAATGTCGGAGGAAACAATTAAAACTTCAACGGAAGTAAAAGACGAATTATTATCGTGGATTAATAAAGATAATTGTCATGGGTTAATTGCTTTTCATAAAATCAGTGGGTTCGACGATAGTGTGCAAATTATTTATGGAATGGATGGTTGGTATAAATTTAGGAGGCATTTTTTAGGTCTGTCTCCAAAAGATGCAAACTATTTTATTGATGAATGTATAAAGTATTTTCCATTGCTATATTTTCGTGAGGAAAATAAGGACGCAATCAAATCAATATTAAAGGAATGTCCGAAAAAAATTATTTACCACTTATCTGCACTCAATGATAAATTCAAAGATTGTGTAACGCCTGAACTGAAAGGACACAAGTCTTGGAGCAATTCAGCATTTATGCAGAACTTGACGAAACAGCCTCACTTGAAGGCGATGCAAAAAGAAAAAAGAATTTTACTTTTTCTTTTACGAACGAATCAGGAATACTTGAAGATGTGTGCTGTGAACCCCACCTAAAACTATGCTATTCTGATGATAATACATCTTATTCAACTGATAGACGTATCTATTTTCATGAAGGCAAGCCACATATACAACAAAACCGCATTCTTATAGGTCATATTGGAACCCATTTGTAATTTTTTTTTGCATTATTCAAAAATAATGGCTAATTTTGCACGAGATATGAAAAAGATACACATCATTACGCCGGTCAAAGATTCGTTGGAGACAACGATTCAGACTATTGAGAGCATCATGGCTTCGGACATCGCCTGTCCGTTTGAATACACTGTTTACAACGATTTCAGTTCAGACGAAAACTCGGCAAAGCTCGCTGCTTTGTCCCAAGAAAAAGGTTTTAATCTGTTGAATTTAAGCGACTTAACGCAACATCCATCTCCTAATTATTTGTTGGTTTTGCAAACGGCTCAACAGCGTGCTTTGAGTGAAAATGCACATTTGATAATTATTGAATCGGACGTAACCGTGCAGCGGGACACGATACAAACGCTTTACCAATTAGCAATTGCCAATGACCAATTGCCCGTTGGGATGGTGGCTGCGGTGACTGTGGATGCCGCCGGGGAGGTGAATTTTCCATATCTGTTTGCAAAAAAGTATAAACACGAAGCAGTGAAAACTAACAAACGGCTGAGTTTTTGTTGCACCTTGTTGACTAATGCGTTTTTATCCAAATTTGATTTTCGCCATTTGAATCCCGATAAAAATTGGTACGATGTAACCATTTCGCATCAATCCGTGAAGTTAGGTTTTGCAAATTATTTGCTGATGAATACCCCTGTGCTGCATTCTCCCCACAGCAGTCGTCCTTGGAAACTGCTGAAATACACCAATCCGGTGAAGTATTATTGGCTGAAATACACTAAAAAATTAGACAAAATATGAAAATTCACAATGACATCAAGACACAACCTCTCTTTGCTGTGCTGTGCAATTTGGGACTAATGGTGGTCGTTTATTACCTTTGCCGCATCGCATTTTTTGGGGTCAACAAAAGTTATTTCTCGGAAATAAACTTGCAGCACTTTTTGACATTGCTGAAAGGTGGTTTTCAGTTCGATGTGTCGGCTATTATGTACACCAATTTGCTGTATGTTCTGATGCAGGTTGTGCCGTTCAAATTCAGGCTGACTCCGCTTTATCAAACGATTGCCCGGTGGATTTTTGTGGTGAGCAACAGCATCGCCGTAATTGCCAACTGTTGTGATTTTGCTTATTTCCCGTTCATCAACCGGAGGACAACCTGCACCGTGTTTGCGGAATTTAAAAACGAAAACAACATAGCCCTAATTGTTGGCAATAGCCTCATCGACTATTGGTATGTGACACTATTCGCAGGACTGCTGATTTTTGCTATTTATAAATTGTATTACAGACCCATTGGTGGTGATACGGTAGGGGCAGGGCGCGCCCTGCCCCTACGGCGGGATGTATTTTATTATTTGCGGCATTCGGTGTTGATGGCTTGCTTTGTGTATCTTTCCATCGCCGGAATGCGTGGCGGCTTCGGACCTTCCACCCGCCCTATTGCAATCAATAATGCCAACCAATATACCAACAAAAGCATCGAGGCGGCGATTGTCCTAAACACTCCTTTTTCTCTGATACGCACAACTAATCGAACTGTTTATCGAAACCCAAACTATTTCAAGGATGAGGCGGAAATGGCTGCTGTTTACTCTCCTATTCATTACCCGATGCCGCAGGGAGAGTTCAAACCGCTGAATGTTGTGCTGATTATTCTCGAAAGTTTTGGAAAAGAATACTCCGGTTTTTTCAACAAGGAATTGGATAATGGCAATTACAAAGGCTACACCCCATTTTTGGATTCATTGTATGCAACCGGGCTTACCTTTAAATATTCTTATACCAACGGTCGCAGTTCAATAGATGCCTTGCCCTCGGTGTTTTCGAGTATCCCGATGTTTGTGGAGTCGTTTATCGTATCAAGTTACGTCAACAATGGCATCAGTTCCATCCCTGATGTATTGAAGGAAAAAGGATATTATTCCGCCTTTTTCCATGGAGCCTACAATGGCTCGATGGGGTTTCAGCCATTTACTAAAGCTGCCAAATTTGATGATTATTTTGGTCTGGAAGACTATCCCAATGGAGATAAAGATTATGACGGCACTTGGGCTATCTGGGATGAGGAATTTCTACAATTTTATGCCGACAAAATGGGCACGATGGCGCAACCATTTGTAACTTCCATATTCACCACAACCTCTCATAATCCATTTAATATTCCTTCTCGCTACAACGGAAAATTTCCTGAGGGCACAAAACCTATCCACAAGTGCATCGGCTATACAGACAATGCCTTACGACAATTTTTCAAACGAATGGCGCAATATGAGTGGTTTGAAAACACCTTGTTTGTTATCACCGCAGACCATACCAATCAAACCACTCACGATGAGTATTTTACAGATGTGAATTTATATGCCGTACCCGTTCTCTTCTATCAGCCGGGCAGCGAGTTGAGGGGGGTAGTGGATACGTTGGTGGTGCAGCAAATTGACATTATGCCAACTGTTTTGGATTATTTGAATTACGATAAGCCCTATTTTGCTTTCGGTCAGAACATCCTTAATACTCCAATGAAGGATAAGTTTGTTGCGAACTATAATAATTCGCGCTATCAACTGCTCAAAAACGATTATTTTTTGCAGTTCGATGGACAAAAGACAAATGCTGTATATGACTATAAATCAGACCCTTTACTTCGCGACAATCTGGCAGGAAAAGTGCCGGAGCAGCCGGAGATGGAAACGCTGTTAAAAGCCATCATTCAGCAATATTTAGTGCGCATGAGTGAAAATCGCCTTGAATGGGTGCCTTAAAACGCGATAGAAAGGTGCCCATCCGATTCCCCTATTCACGTATTTTTTGCCGGTTTGGAATATGTCCATCATGAAATCTGCCAATGCTCTCTCTTTATCGAATCCAAACAACGAATCATCAATCACAGGTTTTGCGCGCAGCATTTTCATATATTGCTCGTTGTCATTGTCCATCTCTATGATGCGGGCGACCAATGTGTCTAAATCCGGATAATCGTTGGCGTTGATAAATGCTGCCGGATTAAAAACCGTTCCTGCTTGTTCGTTGCCCCAATAAATAGGGATAGAGTGGGACAAAAGCGGGTCTATCATTTTTTCGGTCGTATAGCCGTCTGATTTGGAATTTTCAAAGGCGATGGTAAATTTATAGCCTTTGATAAATTCCTGTTTCCCGCGGTTCCAATCCCCTTTTCGCGGTTCTATGGCATTTTTCATATTGTTCAGCGATTTACCGGGGCAATCAATCGGCTTGTATTGCATCAGTTTTTTTGCAAATTCTATCCGCCATTTGCTACCAATGCCCAGTCGAGTGTTGCGATAAATAAAATTGCAGAATTTGCGTTGAGCCAAAGAATCCGGCAGCCCGGAATTGTCGTGACCTCGCAATTTCTCAAAGTCATAATTCAAATAATAGGGGATAGAAAGGTGTCTGTCGCCGTATTTCAGATTATGAAAACCAATGGCATAATCAAACAGGTTAAAGTCGGGAAATACATTTTCGGTATAGTAATAAATCCGAATCGGGCGTTCGCCATATTTCAGAAAGTCGTTGTTGAAACAGCCACACACGAGAAAATCAGGTCGGTCGCTGATTTCCAATTTCACCCGTCCTGATAATAACTTCACAAATTCATCTTGGATAACTTTGTTATCCCACTGCCCACAAAAGGCTATTTTAATTGTTTGCATATATCTGTTACAAAGTGTTTGTGTTTTTACTATAAATCGGAATTATCCCAAACAAATATGCTTTCGTTTTGCCAATAGATTTTTTGACTTTTATCAGTGGGATGCCATACCACTTTTTACCTTTTGCCAAATAGAAAAGGTCTTTTTGAAATTCTTTATCCGTGGTCAGAAAATCCAAGATATTTTGTTTAATCCGCCGCGCATTAGCACGCTGGATTTCGCCCTTTTTGCGCGAAATGTTCTGGTTATGCCAGCGGTATTTGAACAGTATTTCCTGTAAATTATAAAATTTCAGAATACGCATTGCCCGCGACCATAACTCATAATCTTCCGCCAGCGGATAGTCATCGTTGTAAAATAAGTTATATTTCATAAAATCTGCACGACGCCACATGACTATCGGATGCGCAATATAACAGCCCCTTAACATATCAATAAGTTGGATATTTTCAGGATGTATGATGATTTTATTGCTGTCTCCAAATCGTTGATAGCAAGAGGAACACAACGAAATATCCGGATGAGTGTCCAAAAAAGCAACTTGTTTTGCAAATCGTTCGGGCAGCGATATATCATCGGAATCCATGCGGGCAATGTATTCACCGTTTGCGGCGCGAATTCCATTGTTCATTGCACCAACCTGACCTGTATTTGCCTGTTGTTCTATATACACAATTCGCGGGTCTGCGTATGATTTCACTGTTTGTGCCACAGACGCATCCGTGCTGCCGTCATTGATAATGATAAATTCAAAATCGGCAAAAGTTTGTGTCAAAATACTGTCAATCGCTTCCCGCAGATATGCGCAGGGAGTGTTATAGACCGGCATAATGACTGATATTTTAGGTGTTTTCATACTATTTATTTATGCCCAATCAAGAAATATATTTTTTATACCACGCAATTCAATAATGTTTTTTATAGCATCGTCAGGCATGTTATGAAAAATATATCTGTATTTTGGCGCAACCGTGGCATTTTCCAACATCAGTTCTGTCTGTCCAAAACCATTGGGGTCAGCCATCGCGTTTATGATATATTTTTGATTTGTAATAATCTGACGGTGTCCTTTCTTTGTGTACGACACAACTTTCATCCCGAACAATTTAATGATTCGCCGCCCATGATGCAGTTTTTCTTTGCTTATTATTTTCATTTTATTTCTTTTAAAATATCAATCTATAATTTCAAAATCGCGGCAAAGGTACTAAAAATAGTGAGAACCTTTTACCAAACTGGAACTTTTGTTTGCAGTCGAAACATAATATCTGTCCTCGTCTGTATAGTCAGTCGGCATCACATACCATGGCGTATGGCGGGCAACATAATCTCCGGCAACCCTGATTGCACGGTAAAAATCCCGCTTCGTCGCTTTGTCGCTCGGACGATAAAGAGCAAATGTGGTGTCCAATTGGGCATCGTATAATTCTAAATCCGGATGATTTTCCAAGCGATTTTTCCAGAATTGCCGCTCGTAAGTTATTACGCCATCATATTTTGTCACATCATCTATCTTCAGCGCAAATCCGACCTTTGCCGCAACCGGATATTCGCACAACAATCGCAGAAATAATTTCATGAAATCATCCGGAACATCGTCCGTTGGCAATATATCGGCATCGGTAACAACATAATATTGCGTTTCAATGACATCATTAAATTTGCCGCTTTTCCAAAAAACTTTATGCCCATAATTTTTGTCCATAAAATGAACGGTGTGTTTCGACTGATTCAGATATTCCAGCAACGGAGGGTAAGTGGATTGATTATCAACTATATGAATATTGGTAAATCCCCGTTTTTCCAGAAATCCGACCAACGATTGAACGTATGACAACCGATTGTAACTGATAATATAAATTGGGATTTGTTTGACATCAATATTCGGAACATTCGCAGGAATGCGCTGCATTTTGGGGCGCAGTTTATTACGAAAATCCTTCCGCTTCCACCGGTTGACAGGATGAACTATTGCCGCTAAAACATTGATAATCATTTTTTTCATACGCGCGGGTCAAGTAATGATAATTCCTCCATCCGAAAGGTTTTTCTCAGCCTTTCAATCCTGCGAATATTTTTTTTGAGTCGCGGAGCGCAATCTCTCGCCAATGCACAAATAACTGCGTTAGAATTTTTCACCATCGTCTGCCTTTGTAAAAATTGGGTGCAAAGGTACAAAATATTTTATGACTATCCGCAATCATACCACTTGGCTTTCGCTCCTTTGTCCCGCAGGGACAGCACAATGCGGCGTTCTGTGTCCCGCAGGGTAGGGTGTTCAAACCGTTCTCCATTTTTCCTACGAAGCCAACAGCGTTTTTCTTCTTTTAACTGTCTGGTTTTCAGTCAGATTTTCTTCTTGCCATGTATCTAATTCTTTCAGGCAAACATTTTCTAAGGTGCTCTTGAAGTTGATGCTGGACATGCCGGTCTTCGCATCTATTTTTGTTCGAAGTGGCACTATAA
>NZ_BBRU01000322.1:0-512 GCF_001431085.1 Candidatus Symbiothrix dinenymphae | reverse complement strand
ATCCCATACAAAGCCTTGCTTCGGATGCTATATTTTCCTTGCAGCCCAATATAGAAATGCCTTTCACGTTGGGTCCGGAGAGCCGGATTATGTATGCTGACACGATTCCGGATGTGGGTTTTGAAGACCTGTTTGGAGATTCGGCTTATACGATTGGCATCACACTCATTTTGGATTTGAAATATACAAATGAATTGGAAATTCCTTTGAAGGTTGAAATAATGGGGTTGGATGCAAACAACGACTCTGTTGCAGTCTGGTCATTTGATATGCCCGCTACCGAAGGAGAAACGTGGAGCTTGATTGCAGATGGAAACACAAAAAATAAGGTTGGCGATAAAGACGTTATATATCAGCCTCTTGTGTTGAAGAAGGATGGCTTCGGAAAAGCAAAATCCTTGGTGCTGAGATATGATTCCGGTCCGTTTGGAGTGGACAGGACGTTGAAAGCAGGTGCTAAGGTTAGCCTTGCTGTCGGCATGCGTGCGGAGATTACAGCAGATATTAAACTT
>NZ_BBRU01000321.1:0-512 GCF_001431085.1 Candidatus Symbiothrix dinenymphae | reverse complement strand
GAGGTGAACGGGTTTCCGCCGCCCCCGCGTTTTCCGGTTTTTTTGCCCCAGTCGAACAGGTTTTTGTCGGTAGGGATGCGCCCGCCATTGAGGTAGCATGTCCAGCCCCTGCCCCCCTCAATGGAGCTTAAATCCCTCCTGAGGGGGGTAGGGGGGGCTGAGGCTGTGTCCGGCTTTGCATCAATCGCCACTACGCACACCTGAGAGCCAAAATTGTTGGCGATTTCTTCAATCAGTTTGGGGTTGCGGATGGCTGCCGAATTGATGGATACTTTGTCGGCTCCGGCGTTCAAAAGTTTGTCCACATCGCTTAGTTCGTTGATTCCGCCGCCTACGGTGAAGGGGATATTGACTGTTGCTGCTACGCGGCGCACTATGTCGAGGAAGGTTTTGCGTCCCTCGTGCGAGGCGGTGATGTCGAGATAGACCAACTCGTCGGCACCCTGTTCGCTGTATTGTCTGCCTAATTCCACAGGGTCGCCGGCATCGCGAAAATTGACGAAGTGGATGCC
>NZ_BBRU01000320.1:0-512 GCF_001431085.1 Candidatus Symbiothrix dinenymphae | reverse complement strand
GCGTTACAATATTATTTTGGCACAAGACCCCAGCGAGGAGTTTAAACTCTTAAGAAATCCAGATGATAGGCAAGAATCAATTATTAACCTTACTGCCAAATGGCATGAAATAAGAGATTGTAAATTATGTTATGGAGGAGGTGTAGATAAAGATGGCAGACCAATTCCAACAAAACCTTTGTTTGATACCGATAATTCTTCGCTTACTCCTTCGCTGATTTTTGGAAATCCAGAAGGACAAACAAAAGCGCAACATGGAACTGAAATAAAAAATACGGTTGTAGAATTTAGCGACTTGAATTTTGAAGATTCAATAAAATATCAAAGAGTAGCACGCAACGAAAATTACAGAATTTATGATGTGGATTCAGACAAGTTTGTGAATGACAACAAAGATAATATTATAAAATGGTTGAAAGATATAAAAAAGTATTTAGAGAATAAAATATGCGACAAATTAAAACCGACCGACAATATTGTCATTGTAGCACCTTGCCACGAAAGCAATTCGC
>NZ_BBRU01000319.1:0-514 GCF_001431085.1 Candidatus Symbiothrix dinenymphae | reverse complement strand
TAACATAATTTACAATCTCTTTATTCATGCCATTTGGCAGTAAGGTTAATAATTGATTCTTGCCTATCATCTGGATTTCTTAAGAGTTTAAACTCCTCGCTGGGGTCTTGTGCCAAAATAATATTGTAACGCGGTAAAAAAAAAGGATATTTCTCTCTCAAATTTTCCGCTTCTTCTTCTATTTCTTTTAAGCTCTTTCTATTTTGTTTATCTTTAGAAATACGGTCTTTTTCTTGTGTGTAAATACGGTTTCTTATTTCTTTTTCAATTTTATGAGTAGTGCTTCCTGTTGCTGCAATAGGTACAATTATTATTGTTTGTCTTTGATTATATTCTTTTATGTAACTATTAGCAATGTCTTCTGGTAAAAAAAGCAATTTGTCGTTTTTGCTTTGAGCAACAAAATGAGTAATTCTTTCATTCGTTATTTCCTCTTTCTCTCTTATCGATTCCCATAAAAATTTTTGAGTTAAACTTAAAATCAATTCACTGTACATTTCATAACCTACAAGAG
>NZ_BBRU01000318.1:0-517 GCF_001431085.1 Candidatus Symbiothrix dinenymphae | reverse complement strand
GCCGTGCTGTATGTGAAAGAGAACGGCGAAATAACAACTTCGGCATATGCAAAACTATATGCAGTTGCAGAGCGAACTGCGAGAAAGGACTTAAACGAATTGTCTGATAAACAGATACTTAAAAGAGTTGGCGAAACAAATCTGGCAAAATATATTTTGAACTAAACAAAAGACATTGCCGAAGTTTTGCCGAAGCTTTGCCGAAGATGCCGAAGTGTTGCCGAAGTTTGGAATATTGATTTATCTCCGAATTTATCACTACCTTTGCACCGAATTATTTCAAAAAAGCATGATGAAAAAAATCCTTGTTCTTTGCTTCCTTTTTGCCGGAATGTCTTTGTGTTATGCCCAGACTGCGGCTGAGAGGGATTCGCTTGCTGCTGTGATTGATTCGCTGGATGCATTAGCCGACCATACGCTGGATGAGGTGGTGGTGAGGGCGCAGAAGTCGCTGGTGAAGGTCGATTTGGACAAAATCACTTACGATATGGCGGAAGACCCTGAGGCGAAGACCAAC
>NZ_BBRU01000317.1:0-518 GCF_001431085.1 Candidatus Symbiothrix dinenymphae | reverse complement strand
ATATGTTCCAATGAAACGCCTTTGGTTTCGGGAATGAAACGATAACCCCAGAGAATAGCCAGAAATGCAATTAGCCCGTAAAACCAGAAGGCACCCATGGGATTGCCCAGATTTTCACCGTTGAGCATAATTTCCGTTCCGGGAACGGTCAGCAAGCGGACAATCTTGAAGAACGAGAAAGCGACGGCAGCGTTGAAAAACCAACACGCCAAAGAGCCTAACGAGGCACCCACACCGCGTACTTTCTGCGGGAAAACCTCCGATATAATCAACCAGCCCAACGGACCGATACTGATGGAGAAAAAGGCTACATAACAAAACATGCAGACGATATATGTCCATTGATAAGCAACCAACTGTCCGTGAAATGCAAAACACAAACCGAGCAGGAACAGCGAGACCATCATGCCCACCATCCCCAAGAAATATAGTTTTCGACGTCCTAACCTGTCGATAAAATAGACCGACACTAAGGTGAATATCACCGTTATCACACCCACGCCCACGGAAGCCCAAAT
>NZ_BBRU01000316.1:0-519 GCF_001431085.1 Candidatus Symbiothrix dinenymphae | reverse complement strand
ACACCATCCCGTATGCCGCCAAATTGTATTTCAAGAGCGGTGCCAAACTCAAAAAGGGCGATGTGGTGCTCGAATGGGACCCGTTCAACGCGGTTATCGTGTCGGAAGTTCCGGGTAAGTTGCATTTTGAAAACATGCAGGAAAACGTGACGTACAAAAACGAATACGATGAGCAGACCGGTTTGAGAGAAAAGATTATTGTGGAGTCGCGCGATAAGGCGAAAGTGCCTGTGGCGCAGATTTTGGGCAGCAATGGCGAAATTTTGAAGACTTACACCTTGCCTCTGGGCGCCCATGTGGTGAAAGAGGAGAAAGATAAAATGGCTGTGGGTGAGATACTTGTGAAAATTCCGCGTGCTGTGGGCAAGGCGGGCGACATCACGGGTGGTTTGCCCCGTGTGACCGAGTTGTTTGAGGCGCGCAACCCGTCGAGTCCGGCAGTGGTGTCGGAAATCGACGGCGAAGTGTCGTTCGGCAAAATCAAACGCGGTAACAGGGAAGTCGTAGTAACCTCCAAAA
>NZ_BBRU01000315.1:0-522 GCF_001431085.1 Candidatus Symbiothrix dinenymphae | reverse complement strand
CCAAGATTTTCTCCAAAACGACGCAACCGCATTTCCCATTTGACCCCAGGGCAACCTCCCCCTCAAAAAAAATAGACAGGGCATGCCCTGTCTATTCGCGTTTCTACAATTATCCTGCTCTCCTTACTTCAACTCTCGAAACACCCCTTCCATGCGGAAGCGATTGACACCGTCATCAAAGTCATACCAAAACTTGAACCCGGGATTAGCTCCGGTTGTGACGTATTCGGCCGCACCGTCAACGATGGGCATGCCACCACTGTCCCAAGCTTCAACTCTAAAGTTGTTGCCCGTGGTATGGACAAATTGGATGCCTGCGCTTGATAGTGCTGCGTAATAAGCCGCCTGATCAGCCCATAATGTGTTGTATTCTGCCAGTGTTTCTTTCGTGGCCTCATGCAAAAAACGGACTGTACTGTCTGATGTCGCCGTCAATATCCGCGAGACGTTTATATCCGAAGGCACCCCGTCTTCTACCCACACACCGCCGTCATTTCTAAGTTTGACTTTGCTTGCCTCAAG
>NZ_BBRU01000314.1:0-522 GCF_001431085.1 Candidatus Symbiothrix dinenymphae | reverse complement strand
TTACAGGCTTTGGAAGCAAAGCATCCGGGCGAAAAGGAGTACCTGCAAGCTGTTGGGGAAGTGCTTCATTCGATTGAGGATGTGTATAATCAACATCCTGAGTTTGAAAAAGTTAAGCTGATTGAGCGTTTGGTGGAGCCTGACCGTATTTTCATGTTTCGTGTGCCTTGGGTGGACGATGCCGGCAATGTGCAGGTCAATTTGGGCTACCGTGTGCAGTTCAACAACGCGATTGGACCCTACAAAGGCGGTTTGCGCTTCCACGCTTCGGTTACGCTATCGACGCTGAAGTTTTTGGGCTTTGAGCAGACATTCAAAAACGCCCTCACCACCCTGCCTATGGGCGGCGGCAAGGGTGGTTCAGATTTCTCACCGAAGGGCAAATCCAATGCCGAAATCATGCGCTTCTGCCGGGCATTTACGCTCGAATTGTGGAAACACATCGGTCCCGACACCGACGTTCCGGCGGGCGACATCGGCGTGGGCGGTCGCGAAATAGGCTACATCTATGGCATGTACAAA
>NZ_BBRU01000313.1:0-523 GCF_001431085.1 Candidatus Symbiothrix dinenymphae | reverse complement strand
GTGTTGGAAAACCTGATTAAGAACGCCGTGGACGCGATGGACGGAAAAGGCAAAATCATCATCCGAACCGTCCAAAAAGGCGAAAAAGCCATCGTGGAAGTATCCGACACAGGCAAAGGCATCCCCAAATCGAAGTTCAAAACCGTCTTCCAACCCGGCTACACCACCAAAGCACGCGGCTGGGGCTTGGGACTCTCCCTCGTCAAGCGCATCATCGAATCCTATCAGGGCGGCAAAATCTACGTGGCGCAATCCGAAATAGGGCGAGGCACCACTTTTCGGATGGAATTTTAAAAATAGAGTTTAGTTATTAGAGTTTAGAGTTTAGAGTTTAGTCGCCCCCCAGCCCCCCTCAGGGGGGAGTCGGGGGCGCATCTCGTAGGGATGCGGGATTGCGGGGCAAGCCCCGGTCGTGGTCGGAAGATTGGTTGGATGTTGAATTTACGGGCTGAAAGCCCGAACCGTCATTGCGGGCTGAAAGCCCGAACCGTCATTACGGGCTGCAAGCCCGAACCGTCATTGC
>NZ_BBRU01000312.1:0-8026 GCF_001431085.1 Candidatus Symbiothrix dinenymphae | reverse complement strand
AAACCACCTTGGTCGCACGACTATTTTCTCAATTATCGCCTGCCGGAGATACGCCAAAAATTGGTGCGCGTCCTGAATCCGGGGCAAGATGAGTTGAATAAAGCAGTGTTGGGCTATTTCGACAAGTTTGAGGCAGCGGTGCGCAAACACATGAATTATGAGAGCAAAAAGGTGTTTCCCTACATTCAGGCGCTGCTGAGCCACGAAAAAACGGAAAAATGCCCGCTCATTTTTTGTAAGCAGCACGAACAAATCGAAAGTCGGCTGACGGAGTTTAAAAACATCCTTATCAAGTATTATCCCGCCCAAAGCACCAATGAAATGAGTAGCGTGTTGTTCGATATTTTCAGTTGCGAACGCGATTTGGAGTCGCACAATGCGGTGGAAGACCAACTCTATCTGCCTGCTATTCAAGAATTGGAACGCAAAAACGGACAACCGAAATGAGCCGCCCCATCAAAATTACAATCGTTGAGCCATCGCTCATTCTTCGGAGTGGTGTCATTGCCGTGTTGCAAAGTCTGAAAGGGCAGTCGGTGGAAGTGTTCGACGTGCGCGACCTTGACCAACTGAAAACTTCACCGAGTTGGCAAAGACCCGATTTGCTGATTGTCAATCCCATTTTTTCGTTGCCACAAATCAAAAAAGAAGTTGGTAATCCGGACGTGAAATGCCTTGCTTTGCTCAATAGCCTGCTCGACCGGACGTTGCTCAAAGCATTTGATGAGGTGATTTCGATTTACGACACGTCCGAGCAAATCCAGGAAAAATTGACGAAACTGCTTAGCAAACCACTCGAAGAGAAGCATCAGGAATCGCTCTCACAACGCGAAAAAGAAATCATCGCCTGCGTGATTAAAGGCATGACTAACAAGCAGATAGCAGACGAATTGCACCTCTCGTCGCACACCGTCATCAGCCATCGCAAAAACATAGCCGGCAAACTGCAAATTCACAGCACAGCCGGCTTAACAATTTACGCGATTGTCAATAAATTGGTGGATTTGCCGGCTGAATAAAAAAAACCGAAAATTTGATTACCTTTGCAGCACTATTTTTATTTTGATTATGAAATACAAGCGTATCTTATTGAAACTCAGCGGAGAGTCGCTGATGGGAGCGAAGCAATACGGCATCGATGAAAATCGGCTGGCAGATTATGCCAAGCAAATCAAGGAAATCGCGGCTACCGGCATTCAGGTGGCTATCGTGATTGGTGGCGGCAATATTTTTCGCGGGTTGAGCGGTGCCGCCAAGGGGTTCGACCGCGTGAAAGGCGACCAGATGGGGATGTTGGCAACGGTTATCAACAGCCTTGCTTTGAGTTCGGCTTTGGAAAATGAAAACGTTGCAGTTCAAGTGTTTACTGCAACCAATATGGCACCCATCGGGCGATTGTATGCCAAGCCGGAAGCGGTGGAGGCTCTAAATCAGGGCAAGGTAGCCATCGTTTCGGGCGGCACGGGCAATCCGTTTTTTACGACCGACACCGCGTCGGTACTGCGTGCGGTGGAGTTGGAGGCAGATGTGATGCTGAAAGGCACGCGCGTGGACGGCATTTACACGGCAGACCCCGAAAAAGACAAGTCGGCAACAAAATTTGACACCATCACTTACGCTGAAATTTACAAGCGCGGACTGAAAATTATGGATTTAACAGCAACAACACTGGCGCAGGACAATCATTTGCCGATTATAGTGTTCGATATGGACACGGCAGGGAATTTGAAAAAAGTGCTGGCGGATGAAAAAATCGGCACTTTGGTGCATAATTAGGTCAGGTAATTTCAGGGCAACCACATAGACATTATTGCAATTCAACGGCAATGCCCACATCTTCAAAAGCTTTTGCTTGTTTTTTGTCGTAAGTGATAGCAAAAGCGAACCAACGCGGATGTATCCAGATACATTTTCACAACCTGTCCTCCCGTAATTCTTCCAACACTTCAAGAGCCGGTCGTGAAACCTTATAGAGCGGCAAATCTGAAAAACGACGGCGAGAACGCTTGGGCGCGATAGAAATTATAACATCTTGCCCCAAAAATTGCACAGGAATATCTATTATGCCGGCCAAAACATCAGCGCGAACAGTTTGTTCAATCACTGCACCTCGTTCCATTACTGCTGTTCTCATAACTTTTCACTAAAATTAATTGTTTATTTCGCCACAAAGTTACGCCTTTTTATCTTTATAAGCAAATGTACTTCACGCCAAAAATAAAATTCCCCCGCGGGTGCACGACAAATTTCCCTTTTTTACTCAGAGTCAATTCGCATTAAAAAATTACGGAGACCAACTACCCCGGATGGGGTAGCAGGCGGGAGCAACATTGTAGAATATCGCTAAATTTTGTTGCTCTGAAAACATAGAAAGGGCAACCGCACCAAAATTCAGCAATATCTGCAATTTTGCCTCCGTCTGCTACCCCATACGGGGTAGTTGGGCACCGTAAATTTGATGCGGTTGCCCTAATAACTCATAACTCATAACTTTTTCCTAACTTTGCACCCAAAATTTAGAATAATTATGGCACAGCAGGAAGAAGTTTTCAAAAAATTGGTTTCCCATTGCAAGGAATATGGGTTTGTTTTTCCGTCTTCGGAGATTTATGACGGGCTGGGAGCCGTGTATGACTATGGTCAGAACGGCGTGGAGTTGAAAAATAACATCAAACGGTATTGGTGGGACAGTATGACGCTCCTCAACGACAATGTGGTGGGCATCGACTCCGCCATTTTTATGCACCCGACCATTTGGAAGGCTTCGGGGCATGTGGATGCGTTCAACGACCCGTTGATTGACAATAAAGACTCGAAAAAACGCTATCGCGCCGATGTGTTGATTGAAGAACAGTTGGCGAAATACGACGACAAAATCGACAAGGAGGTCGAAAAAGCCGCGAAAAAGTTCGGCGATGCGTTTGATGAAGCGAAATTTCGCGAAACGAATCCGCGCGTGCTCGAAAATGAGGCGAAAAAGACGGAACTGCACACCCGTTTTGCCAAAGCGTTGAACGACAACAACCTCGACGAACTGCGCCAAATCATTGTGGATTACGAGATTGTGTGCCCCATTTCCGGCACGCGCAACTGGACGGAGGTGCGGCAGTTCAACCTGATGTTCGCCACCGAAATGGGTTCGACAGCCGATGGCGCACTGAAAATCTACCTGCGTCCGGAGACCGCACAGGGCATATTTGTGAATTTCCTCAACGTCCAAAAAAGCGGGCGGATGAAAATCCCGTTCGGCATCGCCCAAATCGGAAAAGCCTTCCGCAACGAGATTGTGGCGCGCCAATTCATCTTCCGAATGCGCGAATTTGAGCAGATGGAGATGCAATTTTTCGTGCGACCGGGCGAAGAACTCGAATGGTTTGAAAAATGGAAGCAAACGCGCATCCAATGGCACAAGGCTCTGGGCTTGGGCGACAAAAAATACCGCTTTCACGACCACGACAAACTCGCGCACTATGCCAACGCCGCCACCGACATCGAGTTTGAGATGCCGTTCGGCTTCAAGGAGGTGGAAGGCATCCACTCGCGCACCGATTTTGACCTTGGCAGCCACGAGAAATATTCCGGCAAAAAGATGCAGTATTTCGACCCCGAACTCAACAAATCATACACGCCATACGTGATTGAAACGTCGATTGGCGTGGACAGAATGTTCCTGAGCGTGCTGGCTGCCTCCTACCACGAGGAGGCATTGGAAGGCGGCGACACCCGCGTGGTGCTGCAACTGCCGCCCGCGCTGGCTCCCGTCAAACTGGGTATTTTGCCGTTAGTGAAAAAGGACGGCTTGCCCGAAAAGGCGTTAGAGATAATGAACAACCTGAAATTTGAATTTCAATGCCAATACGACGAAAAAGACTCGATTGGCAAGCGTTATCGCCGTCAGGACGCGATTGGGACGCCCTTTTGCATCACCATCGACCACGACACGCTCGTGGACAATCAGGTTACGATTCGCCACCGCGACACGATGCAGCAGGAGCGCGTGCCAATTGCCGATGTGGAGGCGATTATTCGCGAAAAAGTGAGTTTGAAAGCGTTGCTAAAGAAAAATCCCTCCCTAAACAACCGTTGCAGGTGTTTTAGGGAGGGATTACTAATGCAGAAGTGAATTTTATTTGCCTTCCTCTTCCTCCATCTTGGCTTTTAAGCCTGCCAAGCCGGAGATGTCGCCGAGTGTGGTTTTTTCCATTGGGGCTTGAGCCAGCAATTCTTCTTCTTCTTTGCCTCTCTTTGAGGGACGCTTTTTAGCGGTCTTCTTTCCTGTCGTCTGTGCATCACTTTCGCCTTCCGTTGCGGCGGCTTGACCGGCACGCTGGATGTCTTCAAAGATGCGGCTGTGCGAGAGAATGATGCGCTTGGCATCTTTGTTGAACTCAATCACTTTGAAATTCAACTTTTCCTCTATCCTGCACGGCTTTCCGTCTTCCTTCACCAAATGCTTTGGCGTTGCAAAACCTTCAACACCGTAGGGCAACATAATCACGGCACCTTTGTCCATCAAATCGACAATCGTACCCTCGTGGATGGAGCCAACGAGGAAGATGGTTTCAAACACATCCCAAGGATTTTCTTCCAACTGCTTGTGACCCAGGCTCAAACGCCGGTTTTCCGTGTCAATTTCCAACACTTGCACCGCAATTTCTGCGCCCACGCTGGTAAATTCTGCCGGATGTCTCACTTTCTTTGTCCAACTCAGGTCGGAGATGTGAATTAAGCCCTCTACACCCTCTTCAATTTCCACGAATACGCCAAAATTGGTGAAGTTGCGCACTTTGGCTTTATGTTGACTGCCAACCGGGAATTTATCGAGAATGCCTTCCCATGGGTCTGCTTTCAACTGCTTGATACCCAACGACATCTTGCGCTCTTCGCGGTCTAATGTCAAAATAGCGGCGTCGACTTCATCACCCACTTTCAGAAAGTCCTGTGCACTGCGCAAATGCTGTGTCCAGCTCATTTCCGACACATGAATCAAGCCCTCAACACCCGGAGCAATCTCAACGAAAGCACCATAGTCAGCCATCACAACGACTCTGCCCTTCACTACATCGCCCACTTTCATCGCTTCGGACAAAGAATCCCAAGGATGAGGCGTCAACTGCTTCAAACCGAGTGCGATACGTTTTTTCTCGTTGTCGAAATCCAAAATAACCACGTTGATTTTCGAGTCCAACTCAACAATTCCTTCGGGATGTGTTACGCGACCCCAACTCAAGTCGGTGATGTGAATCAGACCGTCCACACCGCCCAAGTCGATAAATACGCCGTAGCTGGTGATGTTTTTAACCACACCTTCCAAAATCTGACCTTTTTCAAGTCCGGCAATAATCACCTGTTTTTGTGCCTCTAACTCTGCTTCAATGAGTGCTTTATGTGAAACAACCACGTTTTTAAACTCGTGATTGATTTTAACCACTCTAAATTCCATCGTTTTGTCAACGAACACATCATAGTCGCGAATGGGCTTCACATCAATTTGCGAACCCGGCAAAAATGCCTCGAGACCGAACACATCAACAATCATACCGCCCTTTGTGCGGCATTTGACATACCCTTTCACGATTTCCTGATTTTCAAGTGCCTCGTTCACACGGTTCCAAGAGCGGGCTGCACGTGCCTGTCGATGCGAAAGGATAAGTTGCCCTTTTTTGTCTTCCTGACTTTCGATGTACACTTCCACCTCATCGCCCACCTTCAAGTCGGGGTTGTAGCGAAATTCATTCAAAGACACCACACCATCGGATTTGTAGCCGATGTTCACGACCACTTCCCGTTTGTTCATCGCAGTAACTCTGCCCACCACCACCTCGCGGTCGTTGACATTGCTCAGAGACTGCTCGTAAGTTTCCGCCAGCTGCTCTTTGCTGACGTCGCGATTTGTTTCGCCTTTTTCATACGATTCCCAATCAAAATCTGCACTGGGAATACTTAACTGCTGTTCACTCATTACGTTGTACTGTTTTTTTTTAAATTGTTAGACATTATATTATACAAAATCGGGCGCAAAGGTAAGAAAAAATTATGTATTCTCCTAAAAAATCGCTATATTTGTATTCTTTTTGAGTGAATATGACAGTCAGTAAACGAATTTTAGTCCTCTTCTTCTGCGTTTCGGGTGCCTTACAGGTGCCTGTATCGCCTGTTTATGCTCAAAATTTGGTTTCAAAAGCTGATTCTATCATTTTCAATACGATTGATTTGCGAGACAATTATAAAAATTTGATTCGAAATTACCAATCGGAGGTGTATATCAAGGGCAGCACGCTGATAAAAAAGCAAAATGCGCTGTACAAATATGCGCCAAATATGCTGTATTTAGACCACAGCGGAAATAATCAATTGGTGGAGTGCTTGATTGATATTGATTACCGGTCGCCCAACATTTTTTCGCACGAACTGAAGGCGATTCGCGGCGGGCGAACGGCTGCAAATGACATTCAAAACCGCATTTTGCTTTTTTTGAACGTCAATATCTACAATTCGAGTATCATCAACGACCAAATGCTCATCCCTGAAACCAAGCAACTGTTTAAGTATTACGATTTTAAATACATTCAAGAGACTTCCATGGGCGATGCCCTCATCCACCAAATAGAACTCATCCCGAAGGCGCAGAGTCAGCGGTTGATGACGGGCTATTTCTACATTGTGGATGGCTCGTGGAATATCTACCGCACCGATATTCGGGGGCGATGGGAATTTTATAACTTTCGCGTGCAGACGACCTACGGCATTGACACGACTGATTTTTTGCTGCCTTTGCAGGCAGAGATTTCGCTTGATTTTAAGATGCCGGGCAACCATACGGAGAGCCGTTATGCGGCATATTACAAGTATGAATCGGTGGAATATGGCGATGTCGGCGTTGCGGGTAGAGTCGGCAAAGACGGGTACAACCTCACCACGCGGGCAGATACCGTTGCGGCGACTGTGCCATACATCACAGATTCGTTGTTTTGGGCAAAAAAACGCCCCTTGCCACTCTCTGCCGATGAGCAATTGTTGTTGGAGAAGCCGGATTCGTTCAGCACCAAAGCGGTACCCGCATTTTGGAAATATGCCGTCAATCTTGTTGTGCCACAGAGTTTTAGCAGCGAAGAAACGGAAGTGGCGTACTCCGGTTTTCTCAATCCGCTCAAAGTGAGCTATTCACACAGTACCGGGTTCATTTATTGGCAAAACTTTCGCCTGTTGTGGCACCTCCCCAAAGACCAGGAACTGCTTTTTGAGCCGAGCGTGGGCTATATGTTTCGTGAGGAGAAATTCTATTTTACAACGCCCCTGCAATGGCTGTTTCTGCCGAAGCGGATGGGACGGTTTTCTGTCACGTTTGGCAACAGTGAGCAGTCCTACAACTCCACTTTTCTCGAACAGTTGGAGCAAAAGACCGACATGCCGGTCAATCTCGACAGTCTGAATTTGGAATACTATCAGCACTATTACAGTTCAATAGGTGCGCGGTGCGAACTCGCCAACGGGCTGTTGCTCAGTGCCGGAATAAACTACGACCTGTACACACCGACGAAAAAAAACATCCGAATAGGTGCCACAGAAAACATTGTGATTAACAATTATTACAGTTTTGCCCCTGAAATCCGCCTGCAATGGACTCCGGGGCAGTATTATCGCATGAACGGCACCGGCAAGGAATATCTGAACTCCCGATACCCGACCGTGCAGTTGGAATATGCGCAAAGTATTGAGGGCGTGCTCAATGGCGACAACCACTACCGGCGTTTGGAGGGGGCGGTGCAACAAAAACTGCCGATGGGTTTGCGGAGTTATTTGCATTATTACATAGGTGCCGGACTTTTTTCGGATATGGAGAAAACGTATTTTGCTGACTTTCAACTGTTTCAGCGGCAAAACATCCCGCAGTCGTGGAACGACCCCATTGGCGGCACTTTTCATGAACTGAGAAGCGAGTGGTATCGCGCCGCCAATTCCTACGCGCAAGCCCATTTCATGTACGAAACGCCGTTGCTGTTTTTGTATCTGTTCAAATTTTCCC
>NZ_BBRU01000311.1:0-524 GCF_001431085.1 Candidatus Symbiothrix dinenymphae | reverse complement strand
ATGCGTTGCCCGGTCACGGTGGCTTCTTAGACCGCTTCGATAGTTTGCTGCTGGCGGTTTATGCGCTTGTTTTCTTCACTTGTTGCTGATTCTATAAACCTGTTAAGTCTTCAAGACTTAACAGGTTTTATTGTTAGAACGAGGCGGCTATATAAGATAATGTTTGATAATTGAAACAAAATCACTACCTTTGTCCGAAATATTAGAAGTTATGAAGCGGACAAAATTTGTATTATTGCCTCGTCTGACCCAAATTATTGCGGAATTGGGGGCTGACATTAAGCTGGCTCGACTGCGGCGGCGACTGAGTGCCGAGCAGATTGCCGAGCGTGCAGGCATTTCGCGCTCCACCCTTTGGCAGATTGAAAAAGGCGAGCCAAGCGTGTCGTTCGGCTATTATGCACAAGTCCTGTTTGTGGTGGGCTTGGAAAAAAACATCGCTACAATGGCATCTGACGATGTTTTGGGACGTAAATTGCAAGATGCAGAGTTATTGGTCAAAAAAAGGGCACCTAAAAAAAAGG
>NZ_BBRU01000310.1:0-525 GCF_001431085.1 Candidatus Symbiothrix dinenymphae | reverse complement strand
ATGGTAGCGTGTTTACATTCACTGCTACTCCGGATTTTCATTGTACTTTAACAAGGATGCAACGCATGCTTAATATTACAGGAGGGAGCTGGTCAAACCTCAATGGAAGTGACTCCCGACCAACTATCAAAATCATAGCCTACACTGTCATTAGATGCCGTTAAATAAACCGTGGTACCGGGGGTTATCAGACTGGTGGCAGCATAATCATTGGCACCGGCAGTTGAGCCGACCTTCACTTTGGCAGAGCGGGCAACTTTGGCATTCCCCTTCCACTTGGCATAAAACGTTATTGAACCGGTATTCGTATAAGAAGCATTGGGGTTCACGGTAGTTCCGGAACCGTCAGCATTTGGTGCCCACGCGTCTATCGTGTAACCGGGTCGTGAAAATACTGTAGCAACGGGTGTAGTAGCAGCCACACCATAAGCCACTGTTTGGGTAATAGTGCTACCCACACCACTATTAGGCTCATAATAGATATTAACCCAGGCCGCAGTTTTGTGTGCTTGCGATGTATAAGTC
>NZ_BBRU01000309.1:0-527 GCF_001431085.1 Candidatus Symbiothrix dinenymphae | reverse complement strand
CCTGACGCATGGACTGCCTAGAATTTTTGGCTCCCCCTGACCCCAGAACCCCCATGACGCACGGTCTGATTCGAATTCGCGGCGCCCGCCAGCACAATCTCCAGAACCTGGATCTCGACATCCGTACCGGCGAGCTGACCGTGGTCACGGGGCCCAGCGGCTCGGGCAAGTCCAGCCTGGTGTTCGACACCCTGTATGCCGAAGGCCAGCGCCGCTATGTCGAGACCTTCTCGGCCTATGCGCGCCAGTTCCTGGACCGCATGGACAAGCCGGCCGTGGACCGTGTGGAGGGGGTGCCGCCGGCCATCGCCATCGACCAGACCAATCCCGTCCGCAACTCGCGCTCCACCGTGGGCACGATGACCGAGCTCAACGACCACCTGAAGCTGCTGTTCGCGCGCGCAGCCCAGCTGTTCGACCGCGACACCGCCGTGCCCGTGCGCCACGACACGCCCGACAGCGGGCTGGAGGAGCTGGCCGACCGTTGCCGGCCGGCCGGGGATCGCCGCGCCACGCGCACCGACCCC
>NZ_BBRU01000308.1:0-528 GCF_001431085.1 Candidatus Symbiothrix dinenymphae | reverse complement strand
GTGTACATAATTCCGGATGGCTACGTGACCCGGGTGATTTACTTTTTCAGGATACTGCCTTGATTGCCGGACTTGAAGTCTATGTAAAAGACATCCTTGCGACCTTTAAAAAGGATAAACGCATTGTGCTGTGGGATTTGTACAACGAGCCGGGCAACAGCGGTTACGGCGACAAAAGTCTTCCACTATTGCAACAGGTTTTTACATGGGGAAGGACAGTCAATCCCTCTCAGCCGCTTTCTGCCGGTTATTGGCACGGCAGTTTGACCAATTTGAACACGTATCAGTTGGAAAACTCCGATGTCATCACTTACCACACGTATGAATCCGTGGAAGCGCATCTCGCTCTCATCAACAAACTCAAGCAATACGGTCGTCCGATGATTTGTACCGAATATATGGCGCGTCCCAAAAGTACTTTTCAAACGATTATGCCGCTGTTGAAAGCGGAAAATATCGGGGCTATCAACTGGGGTTTGGTTGCCGGAAAGACCAATACCATTTTTGGGTGGGATACTCCCCTGCCGG
>NZ_BBRU01000307.1:0-529 GCF_001431085.1 Candidatus Symbiothrix dinenymphae | reverse complement strand
GGCGAGTAGAGCGACACCTTCTGAGCCACATGGGTGATGGTGTCGATAATTTCCTCCACCCGGTCGGAAATTTCGTTGATGTCTTCGCGGTCGAAGGGGGTGATGAACGTGTTGTTGAGTTCTTTCAGGATGCGGGCAGACACCTTGTCGCCGTTGATTTCCTCTACTTTTATCTCGCGGCGGAGTTCGTCACGCCGTTCTTTGTCCGTGCAGGCAAACAGTTCGCTGAGCAATGCACTGGCTCTGACCATCACGTCGGCTAATTCTTTCAACAGCGGTAAGAATTTGTTGTCGTGAGGGGACAGGCGGCTTAAAATTGAATTGAAGTTTATCATCATTTGTAATTATTATTAGTGAATTGCGGGTCGAGTCCGCAATGACGGTTTCAAAACAATACACAGAGGTAATACCACTGAAACCGGAAAACGCATAGTCCGGAATCCTTGTAACAGAACTTCCAATATTCAGCGTTGTAATGGACGAAAGGTTTCTAAACGCCGCGTACAGATGAACGGGACCACTATGATTT
>NZ_BBRU01000306.1:0-529 GCF_001431085.1 Candidatus Symbiothrix dinenymphae | reverse complement strand
AAAAGCTCCAATCGTTGTCACATCGTCATTTATTACTACAGTTGTAATGTTGTTGCGCAGATAATACCACGGAGTATTCACCGCATTGTCAGTAGATGATGACCAATTTTGCATAGCCCCCGAGCCGTTAATGGTAAGGGTATCATTGTAAAATGTAGCGATTACATCGGCTGCAGTGGGGTAGCCGATGTTCCAAGAATATGGGTGTGATGTATCCACAACGAATGATACAGAAATAGTGTGTTCTTCTATCACGGTTGTGAAAGTATAAGTGGTATCACTGCTTGTTAAAACGGCTCCGGTAACATCTACTCCATCTACCAATACATTGTCTATCGCATACCCTATGATGGGGGTAATTTTGAAAGTTTGATTTCCGGCACTGTCAACGGTTACTACACCATTGGGGGAAATGCTGCCGGCACTACCTGCGGAGGCTGTGATCGTATATTGTGTCATTGGTACTGCAAACTCCACAATCTTTATGAAATCCATCCATTGCGGTGCGGCTTTGTATGCAGCTGTAGAG
>NZ_BBRU01000305.1:0-530 GCF_001431085.1 Candidatus Symbiothrix dinenymphae | reverse complement strand
GGATGAAACAGGTTTTGTAGATTATTTGAAAGAATTATAAATAAAAAATATGAAAGAAGTAATAAAAAAATTGGAACAACACGCCTCTCTCACCCCTTCCGGCTGGCGTGAAGTTGCTGAACATCGGCAAACCAATAAAACATGGATGCGCTATTCCCAATACATAGCCATGCTTATGATGGACAAAATGGAAGATTTGGGATTGACACAAACAGCACTTGCCGCGCAAATGAATGTGTCGCAACAATACATTAGCAAGGTGTTGAAAGGCAGAGAAAATCTATCAATAGAAACATTGGCGAAGATAGAAGATATTCTACATATCGGTGTTTTGGAGTTCGCGTAATGCTTGGAAATACACGCAAAAAAACCTGCCAAGTCCAAAAGACTTAACAGGTTTCAAAAATTGGCAGCTATCTACTCTCCCACAAGCAAATGCAGTACCATCGACGCTATCGGGCTTAACTTCTCTGTTCGGAATGGGAAGAGGTGGAACCCCGACGCTATAACCGCCTAAATTAGTTTTTAGT
>NZ_BBRU01000304.1:0-532 GCF_001431085.1 Candidatus Symbiothrix dinenymphae | reverse complement strand
GTCTATTGGATGGGAGGCTACTTCGTCAACGAAGAACCGGACAACAAGCAAAGCGATGAATACGCCCTCGCCAACGGCTACGCCGCCCTTGTGCCGCTGCAAATTGATTTGACGGCATACGGGTTTTTGGATAAGCTGAATGCTATGTTTTAAAACTATGCGCCTCACCACCACACACCACCACACCTGCGCCGAACAAGGAGGGCTATCTTTTGTTGAAAACAAAATTCAAACCCTGTGCCGTGTAGTTTGCAAACTCCTTGTCGGAAGAGATGAGCGCGATTTTTTCGGTCATGGCTTGCGCGATAATGGCGTGGTCGTTCATATCTTTGTGCCCCTCCACAATCTCTAATTTGGCATACTTGGCAAAATGGTATTCATTGAAGAACACAATTTCAAAATAGGTTTTTTTTATTTCAGCCAACATCTCTGCTTCCGATTTAAAATGGAGCTGTTTTATTTTCCCAATTCTGTACAATAATATCAATTCTTGCACAGCCACAGAACTAATATAAATTGTATTGGCGTAATC
>NZ_BBRU01000303.1:0-532 GCF_001431085.1 Candidatus Symbiothrix dinenymphae | reverse complement strand
CAATATAACGCCCACCAAGTGTTGGAGTTTAACAAAATATCTGGTTGTGGAAGTGAAGCCTTAATCACACAAACAAAATGGGTAAAATAAAAAAAATCTTGAAGGTCACCTTGCCGTTAGCATTGGGAGTCGTTATCTTGTATTTTTTGTATAAGGGGACGGATTTTGATGCCTTGTGGCTGGAAATAAAGGATGCCAATTGGGGCATTTTGTTGCTTTCGTTGCCCTTTGGAGCTGCTGCCAATGCTATTCGCGGGCTTCGCTGGCAGTTGTTGATTAACCCGTTAGGCTACCGACCCAAGCGGATGAATTTGATTTATGCGGTGTGGGGAAATTATGCGGTGAACTTTGTTTTGCCGCGTGTAGGTGAGTTTTGGCGGTGCGGCGTGATTTCTAACAAAGAAAACATCCCGTTCAAAAAGGTGATTGGCACGCTGATTATTGACCGCCTGTTTGACCCTATTATCCTGCTGCTGTTCTTATTAGGGGCTTTTGCGAGCAACATTTCTGTCTTCCTTAAAAACAAGGATGC
>NZ_BBRU01000302.1:0-533 GCF_001431085.1 Candidatus Symbiothrix dinenymphae | reverse complement strand
GGGTATTCGAGTGTTTCAACGCGATTCATTCCTTCAAACGAGATATTGCGAATCAAAAACTTGTGGTCGATTGTGCGCAAAACCCTGTCTAACACCTGAATAATATTTCCGTCTTCCATCTCCTGAAAACGAATGGTGAAACCGTCGTCTTCAAATTTGCCTATTTTCACGAAGGTATTCGGATAAAACCGTCCGGGGTCTTTGCCGAACAATACGATTGCCGCTCGTTTGAGTTTGCCGTTTTTCGATAAACGCAGTTTCTCCAACAGTTCGGGCGTGGAAAGTCCGTCAATATCGGGCAAACGTCCGGCTTCTTCTGCTTTCCGCAAATATTTTTTTATGGTTGCCTCATCAATATCATCAAACGAAGCATCTTCTTCAATCACATCGTCCCAAGTGTGACCTGCACGTTTGAGCAAAAATTCGTTTAGAGCCGCCCCTGTCAATTCCTGTTTCACGCTTCCGCTACGGTAGTAATACCTGCCGCGCAAAGAAATCGGTACAGAATAGGGCTGTACGATAATTTGAAGACG
>NZ_BBRU01000301.1:0-8037 GCF_001431085.1 Candidatus Symbiothrix dinenymphae | reverse complement strand
GGCGACGGACTCATCACGAATCTGGATCAGGTGCCCATCGGATACCCTACGGTTCCGGAAATCAATTACGGTTTTGGCGTTTCTGTCGGTTACAAAGGCATTGATGCTTCCGCCTTTTTCCAAGGCTCGGCACGGCAGTCTTTCTGGCTGAGCACCGACGGCAACGGACGCATACAACCGTT
The DNA here is from genome assembly GCF_001431085.1 of Candidatus Symbiothrix dinenymphae. NCBI lineage: Bacteria > Pseudomonadati > Bacteroidota > Bacteroidia > Bacteroidales > Candidatus Symbiothrix > Candidatus Symbiothrix dinenymphae. Next base: position 7,855 of record NZ_BBRU01000301.1, on the reverse strand, counting down.
TCTCGACGGGTCCTACAAAGACAGCGGCGATGACGGTTTACGGGGGCAAAATGCAGTGTTACAGGCAATAGCCGACAACTACTGGTCTGAAAGCAATCGCAATCCGTATGCTTTTTGGCCCCGTCTGTCCAATGATGTGGTTGATAACAACAGCAAACCAAGTACATGGTTCATGCAAGACGCTACTTTTTTGAGGTTTAAGTCGGCGGAAGTGGGTTATACCATCCCGCAACACCTCACGAAGAAGGCGTACATAAGCAATCTGCGTGTTTATCTCAGTGCCACCAATCTGTTGTGCTGGAGCAACTTCAAACTGTGGGACCCCGAAATGGCGGGCAACGGTCTGGGGTATCCGCTGCAACGAGTGTTTAATGTAGGACTTAATATAGGATTTTAAAAATTAAAAATTAAAAATTATGAAAACAATAATAAAATGTATTACCGCGGCGATGTTCATTTTCCCATCGTGCGACTATCTGGATGTTGTTCCCGACATGGTGCCTACCTTGGACAATGCCTTTTCTGACCGATATATGGCTGAAAAGTTTCTTGCCACTTGCTATTATGGATTGCCGTCGACAGCAAGTCTTACAGCTACACCCGGATTTCTCGGTGCTCTTGAAATGATATACAACAAAGATTACAAAGAGCCAGATGAGCGAACAAACCCCGGCATGGTGCTGGGACTGGGGCAAAACGACCGCACCACTGCGATAATGGATATGTGGGCTGGCGGAACCCCCGGAAGCCTGTATGCCACTATCCGCGATTGCAACACTTTTCTGGACAATATCGAACGAGTGCCCGACTTGAAGAGACCCGAAAAAGACCGCTGGATAGCAGAGGTGAAACTGGTTAAGGCATATTGTCACTTTTCCCTGATTACCCATTACGGACCGATGTGTATCGTTAGAGAAAGTGCACCTGTATCAACATCCACGCAGGGTGTGCGGGTTTACCGCGACAAAGTGGATGACTGTTTTGCCTACACCGTGGAATTGTTGGACGAAGCAATCAACTCCAATGCTTTGCCGGAGATAATCCCGGATATCGGTAAGGAATCCGGTCGTTTTACCAAGGCAGCAGCTTATGCCATAAAAGCGAAAGTATTGGTGTATTGGGCAAGCCCGCTTTTTAACGGAAATACGGAACTGGTGAATTTCGTTGACCACAATAATGAACCGTTTTTCAACCAGACTGAAGACCCAACACGCTGGACAAAAGCGGCAGAGGCCTGTAAAGCGGCAGTGGCTGTCTGCGGGGATGCTCGTATACGGCTGTTTCAGCGAGCGGATTATACAACACCCTTTACTCTTTCGGACACTACCGCTCTGGTGAATACGCTCCGAGAGGCGATTTGCAAACTTTGGAATGTGGAACTGATATGGACAAATAACGCTGCGACTTTCACCGTTTTTCAGGCAAACTGTATGCCCAGATTAGAACTCGCAGTAAGTAATCCCGCCAAGGGCTTATTTAGCATTCCTTTTTCTACTGTCGATGTGTTTTATACGAAGGATGGCGTTCCGATTAACGAGACCGATAGCTTCGATTATGATGGACGGTTCAATATTCGCCAAGGCGACTACGACCACAGATATCTTATCCAAATGGGTGAATGGACCGCAGCCATGAACTTCGACCGTGAACCGCGTTTTTATTCCACACTGGGCTTCGACCGCGGCAAATGGTACGGAAATCATGATCAAAATCCGCCCGGCGGCGCAGGTGGTGCTCCGGGATTAGAAGTGGATAGTCGGTATCCTAGAGCTCGCTATGGGGAATATTCTTCCATATTCGCTCCGGGTGAATACAATGCAACGGGTTACTGGCCTAAAAAACTTATCCATCCGAATACTCAATATTCCAATAATTCTACTACGTGGTGGGGAGAGATATATCCTTTCCCAAGTATGCGTTATGCTGATTTGCTCTTGCTCACAGCGGAAGCCGTGAACGAAGCAGAAGGACCCACCAATGCGTATCCGTACATCGACGAGGTCAGAGCGCGCGCCGGTTTGGTTGGCGTAGTGAACAGCTGGCAGACCCATGCAAAGTCGGCGTATAAGAGTAAGCCTACCACCCCAATCGGTCTGCGTGCCATCATTCAGCAGGAGCGGAAAATAGAACTGGCTTGCGAGGGACATTATTTTTGGGACAGTCGCCGCTGGAAAACAGCCGCTACTGAACAAAATAATCGCCTGATACAGGGTTGGAATCACCTGGGGAGGTCTGCAAACGATTATTACACCCCAACCACGATTTATACCCAAAGGTTTATTTCCCCGCGCGACTATTTTTTCCCGATACCGGAGAGCGATTGTATCGATAATCCACAGTTAAAACAAAATCGGGGATGGTGATTGTCTGAATCACGATTTTAATAAGATTAAAAAGATTAGCAAGATGAAAGAGAATATGATTATCATGGTAATCTTGTAAATCTTATTAAAATCAAGGTTCAGACAAAAAGAATTAGAAATTAATAATTTAAAAAATTAGAGAATATGAAAACAATTTATTTTAGTGTTATTGCTTGTTTGTTTCTGTTGTTTTCCTGCGAGGAAAGGTTGCTGGAACCCACAAATAAGAATCTGGGGAAACCCGAGTCGGTTGCCGAAGCAACCGTGAGCACCACTCCGATTGCCGGAGGCGTTGTTATTAAATATCGCGTGCCCGATGTCCAAGATATTTTGGAAGTAAAAGCCGTATATACCACCCGGACGGACGGAACGGAACGGGAAGCGTCCGGTTCGTTCTATACGAATCAATTGACGTTGGAAGGTTTTAACGACACGATAGAGCACACTGCCCTGTTGTATGTCGTTAACCGTGCTCTGGAGAAATCCGACCCCGTATCGGTGAAGTTTAAACCGCTTGAATCGTCCCTGAGCAAAACCGCCAAGACGGTGAAGATAGTTGCCGGCAATGGGGGTGCCGATTTCAGTTGGAAAAACGAAGACAGAGCCGCACTCTCCTTCGAGTTTCTCACAGAGGACAAAGCCGGCACTTTGCAACCGGCTACTATCCTGTCCTCCTATCTCGATTCTTCGAAATATAGCCTTCGCGGCTATTTGCCGGAGCCTCGTAAGTTCGGCTTGATTATCAGCGACAACTGGGGAAACGCTTCGGACGTCATCCTTCCGGAAGGATTAATTACTCCCCTTGCCGACAACAAGTTGGACAAGAGTAACATGAAAATTCTCATCCTGCCCTCAGGACCCGGCGACCCCAAGGGCGACTCCCCGTTTTATTATTGGTATGCGCAGAACGAAAACTTGATAGATGACGACATTTACAATTTCGGACATACGGCCAACGGTACTATGCCGGGAGGAGTTTCCTTTACGCTGGATTTAGGTGCTTCTGCGTCAGTGAGCCGCCTGTTACTTCATCAGCGTAACACTGACTACCTCACTACTGCTGGCGGAAGCATGTATAACGTAGGAAATCCTAAAAATTTTACGGTCTATGGCAGCAGTTCCAATACTGTTCCAAGCAGTGATTGGAGCGAGTGGACACCGCTTGCAGATTTTGAAGTGATAAAACCATCGGGGTTACCAACCTATCAGGTATCTGATGAAGACAGGCGTGCTTTAATTGCCGGGGATGAGTTTTCTTTCCCGCAAGGAGAGCCGATACGGTTTCTACGGTTTCTATTTCGTGACAACTGGGGTAACGCTACTTTTATGCACGTAGCAGAAATAACCTTATATGGCGGATATGTGGAATAAACAATATAAATAAATTAAAAAATATAAAGCAATGAAAAAGATATATATTAGTGTATTAGCAATGAGCCTGTTGGGTTTCATTTCCTGTGATGATGGTATGGACATCCACAAGCAGTATGTTGAAGACGGCGAAATAGTCTATGCCCCAAAAGTAGATTCGATGGTGTTCAGAGCGGGTAAGGGACGTATTTTGTTTCAAGGTTGGTTAATCAATTCGCCGAATGTGAAGACGATTGAAGTGTATTGGAACGACGGAGTGGGGCACCGTTCCATCCCGGTTCCTGCATCTGTTTCGGATACCATCGTCGTGGAAGATACCATTCCGGATATGGGAGAACAATCCTATGCGTTTGAAGTGCAAACAACAGACAGCCGCGGCAATTCATCCCTCAAAACCACCGGCTCAGGTATCTCTTACGGAGCACTCTTCCGAAGCACCCTGAACCAACGGCGCGTTGATGTGGGTAGTCCTGTTGAGGTTGGCACAGATATACACATAAAGATTCCATGGGGAATAGCAGCCGAAAATCAGGTGCAGACCGAAATCCGTTACACTAAGCTGAGCGGTGTGGATACCACCATCGCGGCAAGTCCGGTCGACGCCCTTACTACTATTACGGATGCGACACTCGGCTCAACGTTTGAGTACCGCTCAGTGTTCCGTCCGGAACCGGATGCTGTAGATACGTTCAGTCTGGGTTGGGAGAGCGTGACAATAGATCCGGTTATTCTCTTTGATAAAACGAATTGGGAGGTGATAGAATGGTCCGGCCAAAACAGCGGCTATCGGGCAACGACGATTATTGACGGTATAGACAACAACAGCAACAGCTACTGGCACTCAGAGTGGTCTCCAGCTGCTCCCCCCCCCCACTGGGCTATTATCGACATGAAGACGCCGAAAGATATTACACAGATAGTAACTTATCGCGCTTCCGGTCGAGTAGGTGCCAAAACTGTTCAATATTTCGTAAGTGACGACCCGGATCCGACTGCCGCTACATGGGTGCAAATCGGTAACGACATTGTGTTTCCAAACAATGCCGTACCGCAGATGTTGACAACCTATATACCTTCGCCGGATCCCGCCAACAGGAAACGTTATTTGAAAATCTATCTGCCCGACAGCAACGAAGGAGTATATATTCAGATAGCGGAAATCTATGTTTACAGGTCATATTGATTGTCTGCGTTTATATCAATTTTTTTGTACCTTTGCAGGGACTTGAATGTGTTACACAATAATAAACAATATGAAATCAGGAATTAAATTCTTATTCTGTTTCTTTTTATTACTGGGCGCTTCCTTAGTTGGGATGGCGCAGCAGCGCAGGGAGTTCTTGCTGGAAAAAGGCTGGAAGTTTTCGCGTACCGACACGGAGGAGGCTGTCCGTCCGGAGTTTGACGACAGCAAGTGGCAAACCGTAACCGTGCCTCACGACTGGGCTATTTATGGACATTTCGACAAGAGTGCCAATGTGCAGAGGTCCATCCTCGAAGGAGGCTTGCCTCTCGTCGGTGCAAGCTGGTATCGCACCACCTTTGACGCGCCCGGCTTTGCGCGGGGACAAAGGGCGGCTATCCTCTTCGACGGGGCGATGAGCAATGCACGGGTCTACCTCAACGGCCGTGAGGTGGGCTTTTGGCAGTATGGCTACAACAGCTTTTGGTTCGACATGACGGCAAATATGAAGGAAAAAGGCAACGTCCTGGTCGTGCGCACAGAGAACTTACCGGAATCGTCGCGCTGGTATTCCGGCGCGGGGCTGTACCGCAACGTCCATGTTATCCTCACGAGCGGCGAACATATTCCCGTCTGGGGAACGCAACTCACTACGCCGGTGGTGAATCGCGAATACGCCAAGGTGAAGCTCAAGACAAAGGTTGAACTGCCGAACGGGCACCTGTCCGGAAGGGTTACATTAGTTACGGAGTTAAAAGATTCGTATGGTAAAATAGTCGCCCGTTCGGAAAGTGCCCTCTCGCGTTTCGACGCCTTTACTTTTGAACAGGATTTCGCCGTCGAAACCCCGCACTTGTGGACACCTTCGACACCTTACCTGTATGAAGCCGTTTCAAAGCTATACGCCAACGACGTGCTGAAAGACGAATATACGACGCCCTTCGGCATCCGACAGCTTGAAATCATACCCGACAAAGGCATGTTTCTCAACGGCGAGCCAATCAAGTTCCGGGGCGTATGCAACCACCATGACCTCGGACCGCTTGGGGCAGCCGTCAACGAAAGTGCGCTCAGGCGGCAACTGAGTATTCTGAAGGAAATGGGATGCAATGCCATCCGCACTGCGCACAATATGCCTGCTCCCGAATTAGTGCGCCTGTGCGACGAAATGGGTTTCATGATGATGGTGGAAGCCTTCGACGAATGGGACGGTGTCAAAGGCAGCAAGAACGGCTACAACCGTTATTTCACCGAATGGGCGGAGAAAGATATGGTCAATATGCTGCACAACTATCGCAACAGTCCTTCGGTTGTAATATGGAGCATCGGGAATGAGGTGCACGGGCAAGAATCGGCGCGAGGCATGAAAACGGCGCGTTTCCTTCAAGATATATGCCACCGCGAAGACCCTACCCGACCGGTAACAATGGGCTTGGATAATGCGCAGGGTGCCATGGACAGCCACATGGCTGCCATCCTCGACGTGGCCGGCTTCACCTATCGCCTTCCCTTCTACCAAAAGGCTTACGAGGAGTTGCCTCAAAACATTGTACTCGGCAGCGAAACGACCTCCACCATCAGTTCACGGGGCACATACTACTTCCCCGTAACCCGCACTGACGACAAGGAAACAGTTCATGAGGATGGACAAATGTCCGGATATGATGTAGAACATTGTTGGTGGTCGAATCTCCCGGACGACGACTTTGTGTATCACGACGACTATCCCTGGTGTATAGGCGGGTTTGTCTGGGCGGGCTTCGACTACTTAGGCGAACCGACTCCTCACTGGCGTTGGCCGAACCACAGTTCCATGTTTGGCATCATCGACCTGGCAGGCATTCCCAAAGACCGCTATTACCTCTACCGCAGCCACTGGAATCCCACGGAGGAAACCCTACACATCCTCCCCCACTGGACATGGCCGGGACGGGAAGGCGAAGTGACGCCGGTCTTCGTCTATACCAACCATCCTTCTGCCGAACTCTTTATCAACGGCAAGAGCCAGGGCCGCCTGACGAAGGATATCACGATGACGGCTGACCGTACCAATAACGATGATGCAGCCAAACAACTCCTCCGCCAGCGCCGCTACCGCCTGATGTGGATGGATGCGAAGTATGAACCGGGCGTTATAAAAGTGGTGGCTTACAACGAGAAAGGGCAAGCCGTGGTCGAAAAGGAAGTCCATACTGCAGGCAAGCCTCATCACATAGAACTGTCGGCAGACCGTTCGTCGCTTGAAGCAAACGGCAAAGACTTGGCTTTCGTCACAGTGAAGGTGGTCGATAAAGACGGCAACCTCTGCCCCGAAGCATCCAACTCTATCCGCTTTAAAGTAAGCGGTGCGGGCAGCTTTCGGGCAGCAGGAAACGGCGATGCGAGGAACCTCGAACAGTTCCACCTCCCCAAGATGAGTGCCTTTAAGGGTCAATTGGTAGCCATTGTTCAATCGTCCGAACAAGAAGGCAAAATCCATTTCGAAGCCGAAGCCTCCGGTCTGCGCAAAGCAACGGCTACAATAAAAACAACTATCTTTGCACTCTAAAAAAATTAAAAATATTAAAAATAAAAATTATAAAAGAAATGAAAAAAAGTTATTGTTTATTAGCAGTTTCACTGCTTGTGTTATCAGTGTTCACTCTGTCGTCTTGTCGGGCAGATATAAAATGGACGAAATATGAGAACAATCCTGTTCTCGGTGGCGCGGACCTCGGCACGTGTTTCGATATCGCGATGCTGCAAGAGGACGGCAAATACAAGATGTGGTTCTCGTGGCGACCGAAAAAGTCGCTTGCCTACACCGAAAGTAAGGACGGAATTAATTGGTCTGAGCCTACAATCGTTCTCGCTCCCAATCCCGACTCAGGTTGGGAAAATGAAATCAATCGCCCCTCCGTTATTAAGCGGGACGGCGTGTATCATCTTTGGTACACCG
>NZ_BBRU01000300.1:0-533 GCF_001431085.1 Candidatus Symbiothrix dinenymphae | reverse complement strand
TTGAAAGAAGTGCCAATCATCTTCGTCAATCGCATGGAAGGCGTATCCAAAATGAGCGGCGGCATCTTCGGAGAAGCCTTTCTGGGTGTCATCCAACTAAAATTGCACAGCATCTTCCACAAATACCCCCAAGCGTCATTGCGGGCTTGACCCGCAATCCCCCGCACAAATTAACAAGTATGATACACATCCAAAATGCTACAATCATCAACGAAGGCAAAACCGGCAAAGCTTCGGTGTGGATTGAGGAGGAACGCATTGTGCGGGTACAGGGTCAAGGGTGCAAGGTAAAAGACTCTCCACCCTCTACCTCGCACCCTGCACCTTACACCCAAATAAATGCCGAAGGGCTGCTGCTATTGCCTGGCGTGATTGACGACCAGGTGCATTTTCGCGAACCGGGATTGACACACAAGGGCGATATTCACAGCGAATCCCGCGCAGCTGTTGCCGGTGGCATCACTTCCTACATGGATATGCCGAATACGGTGCCACAAACCACTACGGTTGAGGCACTTAACGACAAATTCAAT
>NZ_BBRU01000299.1:0-533 GCF_001431085.1 Candidatus Symbiothrix dinenymphae | reverse complement strand
CGTTGCCCTTCCTCCTTGCAACGCCGCTTTTATACCCAACCAGATGTCATACATAGCGTATTCATGCTCTGCATAAATATATACTTCCGAAACTTTTTGCTCTGATGCCGACTTGATAGAAGCCTGTATTGCATTTTTTCCGTTTTCGGTAATTGGTATTTTTGCATCTGAAAACATGCTCGTTTTCAAATTGAGCGCATCCGGATTTTTACGTCCTGTTTCATTCACTACGTTGAGCAGTTGATATTGTTCGCCATGATATTTTGCTAAATCTGTATAAGCCTTGACATTTTTCTGTGCCTCCTGTGGGTTTTGATGAAATTTTTTGGGAAGTCTTAGGATACCGCCGCTTTTGAACTTTTTTTCGTTATAGCCATCCGGTGTCGATAGAAACGGGTTTCGGTCGACGACTTGGCAAGCACATAGAATGGTGGTGTCATATCCGGTGCGCAACCATTGTTGGTTACATTTTCCTGTCATTAGTGTCACGTTTTTTTGGGGACTCAATTTTTTGGCAAAGGTAAAACCTTTTT
>NZ_BBRU01000298.1:0-534 GCF_001431085.1 Candidatus Symbiothrix dinenymphae | reverse complement strand
GGGAAAAACATCTGCGAACCGGATGCGTTCCGCCAGGCGATTTACCTCGCAGCCGACCTGTTTCAAAACAGAAATACCGACCGCGAAATACATCGAAATCCCCTCAAAAGACAATTTTTTGACAGAGGCTTGGATAATGAAAAACTGGATTTGACGAAAGATTAAATTTCAGGATTAACTTATCGGGTAACAAATGCGCAACAAAATCATTATGCAGTGGCATTTTGTTGCTCTTTTTGCTCTTCCAACTCCGCTTCAATTGCCTGTTCCTGCACCTTACCTTCCGGATTGTCGAAGCAACTGACACTCAGGATGATGCCGAAATAGATGCAGGTTATCCAGATGGATGTCCCCCCGCGACTCATCAGCGGCATTGGCTGACCGGTGACGGGGACGATGCCCACCGCAACTGCCATATTCGTCATCGCTTGCAACACCATCATCAGCGCACATCCGATGACCAAGTACTTGGAAAAGTTTTTTTCGCTCCGCTTGGCAATAATACCCGCTCGAATGAACAGGATGGTGTATAAT
>NZ_BBRU01000297.1:0-534 GCF_001431085.1 Candidatus Symbiothrix dinenymphae | reverse complement strand
AGCATGGGCTGCTCCTAGCGATTGGCAAGTCTATACGATAGATGTGCAAGATGCCGGAATCTATAAACTGGAACACAATTATGCTACCAATACAGTCATTAATTCCGCCACCTGTACCATTGACCTTTTGGACTATTTTGGTACCATAAATTCACCCGGCACAGGTTCCTACACAAACTATCGATATGTAGATATGGGAACGGTTTACCTAAGTGCCGGAACACATAAAATTAAATGGATAATTACAGCAGGCGACCCCGGTATCATGGGTATAAGGTTTACCAAGGTGGGTTAAATTCTTTTTTCGTAAATTTGCAGCGTTTTTGATAAAATATAAAGAAATAAAATGAATACAAGAAAAGTAATGATTTCAGGTTTGCTCGTAGTGTTGTTCTTTTCACACACGGCAAATGCACAGGAGAATCGCTGGTCGGAAGAACGGGCGAATAATTGGTATCAATCAGTCAAATGGTTGAATGGCATCAATTACATTCCTTCCGATGCACTCAATTATACGGCGATGTGGGATAAAAC
>NZ_BBRU01000296.1:0-535 GCF_001431085.1 Candidatus Symbiothrix dinenymphae | reverse complement strand
GTGTGGATACCAGGATGCCTCTTGCGCGACAACTCTTGAAATAAGAGTCCGTAATGAGGACATTGGGATTCCAGGTCAGGTTTTCTAATGCGTTTCCGGCAATCACCCCTTGAGGAATGGCCTCCTGAAATGATATGTCAAACAATCGGGTATCAATGTCGCGAAATGATTTTACCGTTCCGGTTGCGAAGGTGTGCAGACTTGTGTTTTCGATAAACCCCACCGATTCGCCGGGACGCGCCCAAAGCAGGCCACGATTGTCATTGCGCGTCAGTTTACAGCGCAGCGTAAAATCATCCACCTTTTCGATGACGCGCACCGACGTTCCGTGCACATTAATCGGGTCGTCCATCAATCCGTGAAAGGTGCACTTTTTTATTACAATGTCGCCCTTGCAGTTTGAAAAATGCAAGCCATCGTCGTGTCCGGCAAAAACCCGTCCCTTTTTCTCGTTGGGTACGCTATTTACATTTGTAAAGGTGAGGTTTTCGGAGAATTGCAACAACATGCCCAATCCGCAATTGTGATACATGTT
>NZ_BBRU01000295.1:0-535 GCF_001431085.1 Candidatus Symbiothrix dinenymphae | reverse complement strand
GATGAAGTGGCTGCCAAACTCAACGAGCAGGGCATCAAAGCGGCTCCCTACCACGCGGGATTGGCGCAGGGCGAGCGGACGCAAAATCAGGCGGATTTTCTGTACGACCGCATCAATGTGATTGTCGCGACCAATGCCTTTGGGATGGGCATCGACAAGTCGAACGTGGCGTACGTCGTCCACTACAATATGCCCAAAGACATTGAGAGTTACTATCAGGAGGCCGGTCGGGCAGGTCGCGATGGCAGTCGGGCGGAATGTACGCTACTGTTTTCCGGTCAGGATATTATGACCAACCAGTGGTTGATTGAAAATGGCAGCGACAGGGAACAAGAACCCATTGAGGAGGCTGTGAAAGAGGAGTTGAAAGCCAAAGCCAAAGAGCGACTGCGCGTGATGGAAACGTATTGCAAAACAAATTTGTGCCTGCGAGCCTACATCTTAAACTACTTTGGCGAAGCCCACGACAAAGACGCACATTGCGGCGAATGTGGCAATTGCAACAGTGAAAGTGAAGTGGTGGACATCACTATTC
>NZ_BBRU01000294.1:0-537 GCF_001431085.1 Candidatus Symbiothrix dinenymphae | reverse complement strand
GCCTGAAGGCACGCCGTTTGTTACTCTGGATGGTGTGACGCGCACACTTTCCGACAAAGATTTGATGATTTGCAACGACACCGAGGGGATGTGTATCGCCGGCGTGTTCGGCGGATTGGATTCGGGCGTGACCGAAAAGACGACCGACGTGTTTCTCGAATCCGCCTGTTTCAACCCCACGCGCATCCGCAAAACGGCACGCAGGCACGGTCTGAACACCGATGCCTCGTTTCGCTACGAGCGCGGAGCCGACCCCAACAACACGCTGTATGTGCTGAAACGCGCCGCCCTTTTGGTCAAAGAAGTGGCAGGAGGCAGCATCACGGGCGATATTATCGACATTTATCCGCAGCCCGTCAGCAAGGCGGTGGTGGAGCTCAGCCTGCAAAAAGTGCATAGTCTGGTAGGCAAAGAAATACCTGCTGAGACGATTGAGAGCATTCTCAAAAGCCTCGACATTGTCATCACGCGCAAGGCGGGCGATGTGTGGACTTTAGAAATCCCCACTTACCGCGTGGATGTGACCCGCGATGTGGA
>NZ_BBRU01000293.1:0-539 GCF_001431085.1 Candidatus Symbiothrix dinenymphae | reverse complement strand
GTAGTGCACGTCTCGAACCTCAAAACCGGCTCGCTCGCGCGACAGACCACCGGGACCAAGTGCCGACAGACGGCGCTTGTGCGTGAGTTCTGCCAACGGATTAGTCTGGTCCATGAATTGTGACAGGGCGTTGGTGCCAAAAAACGTATTGACCACCGCCGAAATCGTTTTCGCGTTAATCAAATCAATTGGCGTAAACACCTCATTATCACGCACATTCATACGCTCGCGAATGGTTCGCGCCATACGAGCCAAACCAATGCCAAACTGACCATATAATTGCTCGCCAACGGTGCGCACACGGCGGTTGCTCAAGTGGTCGATGTCGTCCACATTGGCTTTGGAGTTAATCAATTCAATCAAATACTTGATAATCTCGATGATGTCTTCTTTGGTCAGGACTTTCACGTCCATAGAGGTCGTCAGGTTCAACTTGCGGTTGATACGGTAACGTCCCACCTCGCCCAAATCGTAACGTTTTTCGGAGAAAAACAAGTTCTGAATCACTTCACGCGCACTGGCATCATCGGCAGGGTCGG
>NZ_BBRU01000292.1:0-539 GCF_001431085.1 Candidatus Symbiothrix dinenymphae | reverse complement strand
TCCTCGATGAGCCAACCAACCACTTGGATATGCGCACAAAGGACGTGCTCAAAGAAGCCATCAAAGCCTTCGACGGCACCGTGATTGTGGTATCGCACGACCGCGATTTCTTAGACGGCTTGGTCGATAAAGTCTATGAATTTGGCAACCAACGAGTGCGCGAACATCTCGGCGGCATCTATGAATTTTTGCGAAAAAATAATGGTGAGTTTGTCCGTCATTGCGGGCTTGACCCGCAACCTCCTGCTAAGAATAGGAGTGTTGAGGAGAGGATTGCGGGTCAAACCCGCAATGACAAAGCCTCAGTTCCATTATCATACGAGCAGCGCAAAGACCAACAAAAGCAGCAAAAGCGCGTGGAAAAATCCATCGCCGACATTGAAAAGAAAATCGAAGCATTAGAAAAAGAAATTCGCGACATGGAAGCCATCCTGAGCACCCCTGAGGGAGCTTCCAACACCAATTTGCTGTGGCAGCACGCCGATAAGCAGAAGCAGTTGGATGCGGCGATGGAGGAGTGGGCGAAACTTGGTTGAAAC
>NZ_BBRU01000291.1:0-540 GCF_001431085.1 Candidatus Symbiothrix dinenymphae | reverse complement strand
CCGTTGAAGCGGTAATGCTCTTCGGGATGATGGTGAAGACTTTATTTGCAATGCTGATAGCGTAGTTGCCGCCGGCAGTCAGTGAGCCTTGAGTGATGGGATACGTCCCCGGTTTTTCGTTGGAGGTGCGGGAGAGCACGCCGCTAAAAATATCCCCATCGAGCAGTTCCGGACTCCAAGTGTAAGTCAGCTCCGGGGGGTCGTCGGTGTTGTAAGTTTTACTCAGATTATCGCCCGGCGTGACCACGACAGGCAAAGGGGTGATTGTTGCCGTAGCGACAGGCTGTGCTGCCAGTTCGTAATTATCTTTGTGTGCACCGGCGAGCGCGAAGCCGTCAAATATGACCGGTTTGTCCGGTCCTGCATTTTTATCGGCAAAAGCCGCTGTGCCTTTTTCCACAGTTACCACATCGCCGACATCCTCAACGATGCCAACGATATTGCCCGTACCGCTAAAGGTAGCGTTCGTAGTGCCATCGTAAGTTCTGCTATCGACGGAAAAACCTGTGAGCGTAACCGGCTTGGGTGTAATCGCGGCGG
>NZ_BBRU01000290.1:0-8094 GCF_001431085.1 Candidatus Symbiothrix dinenymphae | reverse complement strand
CTGATTCAGACAGCCAGCTCTGTCATCTCATATTTGTCTTTCCCGATGAATATCCCCGACAGGTAGCGCACATCTGTGCGACCGGCGAACTGATGCGACCGGCGGTATTTCTCTAATTGCTCGCGGGCTTTGTCGCGTGCGGTTTGTAAAGCCGTGTCGCGCCGCAACCCTGCCTTTTTGACATATTTGATTTCCCACACCCATTCGTGAGGAATTTCGGGGAAGAGATGGCTGCGTTGTAGCCAAACGTCTGTGTATCCTTGCGTTACCTCCAATTCTGTGATGGGAACAAACATTTTGCTTTGGAACAAAGTGCCCAAAAGGATGATTTTTATTTGCTTCTCATCGAAACGTTCAAGGTCGCGATTCGACAGACGAATGAGAATGTTCCGGCTGACATAATCAACGAACGGAACAGGATTGCCACGGTAAGCCAACTCCCTGACGGCTAATCTCAATTGGGTAAAATCAATCAACACATCCTCGTTTCTGTCCTTGATGAGCCGTAGGATGTAGTCCCAATAAATCGTCCGTATGGAATAGTTGGGTATTTTCAGGCGTAGAAGCCCCTCTTCCTGCCGGTCGATAGTGAGCAAACCCATGTAAAACAAGAGAGAAACAAAATACTCGTTGTCGTGCAATTGGTCGATGGAAAATTTGGGAATAATTTCCGATACGATGCCGTTATTTTGGATTATCTCCATCAGTTGCGTACTGTTTTGTTCGTTCATTATCAACGACCTCAATCGTCCGTAGTCCGTTTTCAGGTTCTCATCAACGATATTTTCGGGCACTTTCCCGCTTCTTAATATTTGATTAAAAAAATAGAGCATCATCGAAGGATTATATACCCGATGTTCTCCGTCTTTGTGGAACAGATACCCGTTGTAGAACAGCTCCATATCCACATTAATCAGCGCGGGGTCAACACCCGTTTCAATCATCAGTGCCTTCACCTCATCCGCCGTAAACCCAAGCATTTCGTTATATAAAGGGTCGAGCGACAGGCTGCTGGCGATATTGAACCCGCTGGTCATGTCGTCCAGCATGATGGGTGTGATGCCGGTAATCATGATGCCGTTAATGACCGTTTCAGTACCTTCTTTCAATGTTTCGTAAAAATCGCGCACTATGCCGTTGGCTCTCACCATTTTGCGATAAACATCATCGCCCACAGTTGTTCCCAAAGCCATCAGGTCGTTGGCAAAATGGTCGTACTCGTCAATGATAACATAGATTTTGCGTTTGGCGGATAATGCGGCTCTAAAAGCAACCAACAACTTGCCTGTCAAGGACATTTGCTCCTCACATTCTTTCTTGTATTTTGCTGCATCAGGAATATAGTTGGCATGTTCGTCCAAAAAAGCAAGCAATGATTGTTGTATTTTGCCTATAAACGAAATCTGAAAATCATTTTCGGTGCTTGTGTTCAATCCCGAAAAATTAAATTTCAGCACCAAATAGCTATTTTTCATCGGCGTAGGATGCTTCCCGATGTACAAATCGCCGAACAACTGCTCAAATTTGTCTGCTTCGGCGATGTCGTAATAGTGCGACAGCATCGAAAAAAACAAACTCTTGCCAAACTTGCGCGGGCGGATGAAAAACAGGTTTCTGTTAGGCTCATTTTCCAACAACTCAATGAACCGCGTCTTATCCACATACGCATACCCCCCTGTCCTGACACTCTCAAAATCTGAATTGCCGTAAGGCAACCGCTTACATTTTTTTGCTTCCATACTTTTTTTTGTATTTTGTGGGTACAAAGATAGGCAATTTTATTTTATAAATGTCTGATTCAGGATTTTGTTGCTTAAAAAATAATCCTTACCTTTGCGCCCGAATTAGGATTGGAAAAAGCGTTTAGCTTATTATTTGGGCTTTCTGAAATCTCGACAATTTCAAAAGTTCCCAACAAATAAGAGTGATTGTCCGCATAAGGAACGGACGTAAGAAAAATTTCAAAGTGAAAAAAAAGTTTTTATCGTTACTGCTTGCAGCAGTATGTGGAGTGAGCGTTAATGCTCAAAAGGGCGAGAAAGCCTTTGGCTTAAACTTTGGGTATGGTACCGGTGAATACTTCGGAAGTTTATCTGTCGGTGCTAAATTTAATTACGGGATTACCGACCACGTCAGAGTGTCGCCATCCTATAATTATTTTTTGGGCGACGGAGTCATGAGTGCTTATGACATCAATGCCGATGTCCACTTTTTGTTTAATGCAACCGACAAACTCGCCATCTATCCATTAGCAGGAGTGGTATTCAGGAATTGGACGGTTAGTGCAGGAGGGGTTTCTGTCTCAGAACCGATTACCGGTATCAGTCTCGGTGCAGGTGCCGATTTTGCTTTAACCGACGTGCTTTCGCTTGGCTTGGAAGCCAAACTGAACATTGCTTCCGAACCATACGAATTGTTTGTGCCTGCTATTCACATATTGTATAAATTTTAAAAATTCTTTTCATAGTTAACCGGGACTCCTGACTACCCCCAATGTGGTCGGGAGTTTTTTTTGCATTGTAAGTTAGGTCTTCGAAACCTGACAGGTTTAACTTTATTTAACGTAGAAATGGGCGGAAACATGGATGTTGCTCAAAAAAAAATCCTTACCTTTGCGCCTGAGTTTGTGTTGCGTAATGAACAGGCACATGTTGACCGGATATTGGCTCGAATGAATGGGCTAAGACGGGAGTGATTAACTTTTTAGTTTATAGGAGATTATGATGACATGACAGTGATAATACGCACATTTTAAGATGAGAAAAAGCGTTTAGCTTATTATTTGGGCTTTCTGAAATCTCGACAATTTCAAAAGTTCCCGAAAAGTAAAGGTGATAACGCTCGCGCCGCTCGGCGAGGGCATTACTCCGTTTATTTGGGAATTTAGGTAGTCGAGAACCTCAGAAAGCAGATAGGAAATTTAAGAGTTTTGTCTGCGCTTTTTTATGTGTGTATGGTGATTGAGAAGGACAAATAGATTGACCAACAACTGACACAAAATAGGGGCAAGCCCTACAAAGCCTCACAGAGTAGGATTTAGTTTAATAATTTAATTGCCCGCATTGGGAAGACGCATGCGGTGTATATCAGTTCTATGGAATCATTTTTTCTATCGGCAACACCAAAATGCCTTCGGCTCCGGCGGCTTTCAACTTGCTGACCACCTCCCAAAAGTGTTTCTCGTCAATCACCGAATGTACCGAACTCCATCCGGCTTGTGCCAGCGGCAGGACAGTGGGGCTGCGCATTCCGGGCAGGATGGCGACGATTTCCGACAATTTGTCGTTGGGGGCGTTCAGGAGCAGGTATTTTTTGTCGGCAGAGTTTTGAATAGTTTCCAGCCGGAAGATTAGTTCGTCCAAAATGGCTTGTTTGTCGTTGCTCAATGCCGTGTTTTTAATCAACACGGCTTCCGACTGCATCACCACTTCCACCTCTCGTAAGTGGTTGGTAATAAGTGTACTACCTGAACTCACGATGTCGAAAATGGCATCTGCCAAACCGATACTTGGTGCAATTTCCACCGAGCCGCTGATGACGTGAATATTTGCTTTGATGGCGTTTTTTCTCAAAAATTCGGACAGAATTTCGGGGTAAGAAGTTGCGATTTTTTTGCCTGCGAACCAATTCAACCCTTGATATTCAGCCTCTTTGGGTACAGCCAACGACAGTCGGCAGTGGCTAAAGCCCAATCGTTTAACGAGTTCTGCATCTTTTTGCTTTTCCACAAACTCGTTTTCGCCCACAATACCCACGTCGGAAGTGCCATCGGCAACAGCCTGCGGAATATCATCATCGCGCAAAAACAGCAATTCCAGCGGAAATGTTTGCGAAGCAACCAGCAAATTGCGCTTGCCGATGGACAATTTAATGCCCGCCTCGGTCAGCAGGCGCATCGTGTCGTCATTGAGACGCCCTTTTGTTTGTACAGCTATTCTTAACATATTCAGTTATCAGTTACCAGTTATCAGTTTCCAGTTATCAGTGACCAGTTCAATTATCAGTTATCTTGGTGTTGGGCTTGTTCACCGTCAGATACTCAGGTAACTGGTAACTGGTAACTGGTAACTGTGCCACTGCCGACAGGCTTTCGTCTTTCATGTCCAATTCAATTTTGTGTTTGTTGAAAAATTTGTATTCCAACACGCCCAGACTTTGGTCGGGGACGACTTTGAAACGGGTGCCAAATTTTATCTGCCACTTCCTTTTCTTGGTGAAAAAGCCTTGGTTGAGGTATGCCGCCACAAACGGATGCACATGCAACTTAAAGTTTGTCACTTTCAGTTGTTTCACCAAATCGCCCACTTTTGCCTCCAAAATGTCTTCAAACAGTATTGACGGTTTGATTTGACCGGTGCCGAAGCATACGGGGCACATCTCCGTGTTGGCAAAATCCAAAATCGGACGCACCCGCTGACGGGTAATCATCATCACGCCAAACCTGTTGAGTGGCAAGATGTTATGCTTTGCACGGTCGTTATCCATCAGCGTGCGCATCGTGTCCAACAATATCTGACGATTTTCCTGCTCGTGCATGTCAATGAAATCCACCGCGATGATGCCGCCCATATCCCGCATACGCAGTTGGCGTGCAATTTCCAGTGCCGCCGCCTGATTCACTTCCACCGCCGTATTCTCCTGTCCCACAGTTCCTTTGCGATTGCCGCTGTTCACATCAATGACGTGCATCGCCTCCGTGTGCTCCACAATCAGATAGGCACCCTTTTTGAGCGTGACCGTTCGCCCGAATCCCGACCTGAGCTGCCGCGTGACGTTGAAATGGTCTAACATGGGCATATTACCCCTGTAATGCTCCACTATGGGGACACGTTCGGGCGCAATCAGGCTCACATAATCGCGAATTTCTTCGTAAATTTCTTTGTCATTGATGTAGATATGCTCGAAAGTGGGGCTGAAAATATCGCGCAACAGAGCCACTGTGCGCCCTGTTTCCTCACAAATCAGTGCGGGTCCCTTCAATTTTTGCACTTTCGACATACTGTCGTTCCAACGTTTGACCAGCCCGCGAAGCTCTGCATCGAGTTCTGCCACGCGCTTTCCTTCAGACGACGTGCGCACGATGACCGAGAAATTTTTCGGTTTGATGCTCTGTATCAACTGTTTCAAGCGCACCCGCTCTTCAGCCGACTTAATTTTGGACGAAACATTCACTTTATCGCCGAACGGCATCGCCACCAGATAGCGACCGGCGTACGAAATTTCGCAGGACACGCGCGGTCCTTTCGTCGAGATAGGCTCTTTCACAATTTGCACCAGCACATCATCGAATTGCTTCAGCACATCCGTCAGACTGCCTTCTTTGGCCACTTCCGGCTCCGCCATAAACTTGCCGAGCGGTGGCAATCGCTTCTTCTCGGTAGCCACCGTCTTCACAAATTTATCTAACCGGTTGAAATTTGTCCCTAAATCCGCATAATGCAGAAACGCCTCTTTCGGATGCCCCACATCAATAAATGCAGCATTCAGTCCCGGCATCAACTTACGAATTTTCCCGAGATAAATATCGCCTACCGCGAATGAAATGTTACGTGCTTCTTTCTGAAACTCAACCAAACGTTCGTCTTCGAGCATCGCTATAGACACCTCAGTCGGTTGAACGTCGATTACTAATTCACTAATCACATGTTCAATTTTTATGTTATACCAACATAATAGGCGCATCTGAGTGCGCCTATTACTTATTTCTTCTTCTTATGACGATTTTTCCTCAGTCTCTTTTTACGCTTGTGCGTGGACATTTTATGTCTCTTCCTTTTTTTACCACTAGGCATAGTTTAATTTTTTAGTTGATGAATTACTTTTTGCCTTTTTTGTCCAACTTGGCTCTCATGTTGTCCGTGAAATACGCAGACGGTTTGAAAGTCGGCACATGGCGTTCCGGCACCATGATAGTTGTGTTGTTTTTGATGTGGCGTGCAGCCTTAGCAGCTCTTTTTTTCACCACAAACGAACCAAAACCGCGCAGGAACACGTTGTCGCCGTTGTTCATTGCCAGCATCACCTGGTTCATAAAACCCTCGACCGATGCTAACACCGTAGCTCGGTCAATCCCAGTCTCTTTCGCAATTGCATTTACAATATTTGCTTTTGTCATAACATTAATTATTTAAATTATTATACTTTAATTGTTTATCTTTTTAAATCGGGCGCAAAGGTACAAAGATTTTTTTTAATAACAAGCATAAATTGCAAATTTTTTTCATTTTTTTTCATTTATCTTTGCTATTCCAAAAATTATACCTACCTTTGTGTCGAAATTTACAAATTTACCCCACCTAAATTTGCGAAATTTTACAAAATTAGTAGCGAAACTCAAAAAAACAGGTATATGAAGCGAAAAATTATTGATGAAATGCTTGAGTGGAAAAAGTCTTACATGCCGCGAATGCCCTTGATTTTACAAGGCGCAAGGCAGGTTGGGAAGACTTACGCATTAAAAGAATTTGGGGCGATGTATTACGACAATGTCGTGTATGCCAACTTTGATTCGGATGTGTCGTTGCAAGGCTATTTTGAGGAGGGCGACTTGAAGCCCGACCGCATTATTGCCGTGCTTGCGGAGTTTTTTGGCGTGGCAATCCATCCCCACACGACACTTATTATTTTCGATGAGGTTCAGGAGTGCCCCCGTGCCCTCACTTCGCTCAAATATTTTGCCGAAAATGCTCCACAGTATGATATTGTAGCTGCCGGGTCGTTGCTCGGTGTTGCTCTGAAACATCAGAAGCCGGATGCGCCGGGCACTTCCTTTCCGGTCGGCAAAGTTTACATCAAGACGATGTATCCGCTTAGTTTTGAGGAATTTCTGTGGGAAAAACAGAAAACGATGCTCGCAACCAAAATTGCAGAACATTTTGCGAATAACAAGAAAATGCCCGTCCTGTTGCATAATGAAGCCCTTGAACTCTATCGCGAATATCTGCTCGTTGGTGGGATGCCGCTTGCCGTGCAAACTTATATTGATAATTCCGCAACGCCAAATTTGACGGATATTCAAAAGTTGCTTTCTGCGTCATACACTGCAGATATGACTAAATATACTGAAAAATCGCAAGGTATTCGGAATATCATGCTCTATAATTCGATTCCGGTTCAGCTCGGAAATAGTGAAAGACCAAGCAATAAGTTTGTTTACAGCGCAATTGAAAAAGGGGCGCGTACGGACACGTTCAAGGATTCGGTCTATTGGCTTAAAACGGCCGGTATTGCTCTCAAATGCACTAAAACAACTCGTGGAGATGTTCCTTCGGCTCAATATGCGGATATGAGTGCGTTCAAATTGTATCTCGCAGATGTGGGGCTGCTTTCGCAATTCCTTAAAGTGACCCGCGAAAATTTGCCTGTCTTCAATCAGATGTACAGAGGTGCCATCACCGAAAACTATATCGCGATGGAGCTGACTCAACGGGGTTACGACCTCTATTTTTGGGAAACAAACAGCAGCAGCGAAGTCGATTTTGTTGTCTCAATCGGTGGCGAAATCATTCCGATTGAGGTGAAAAGCAGCGAAAACAACCGCTCCAAGAGTCTGAACACATTTATTCAGAAATACAAACCGCCCTACGCGATACGGATTTCAGAGAAAAACTTCGGCTTCGAGAATGCCATCAAGAGCGTCCCGCTGTATGCTGCATTTTGTTTGTGAAAAAGATGTCGGTAATGCGCGTTAATTTTTAATTGTTACCGCAATATCCACCGCCGTCTTCAATGCCCCAAGTTTGTTATTCACCTCCTGCAATTCCGATTCATCGTTGGAGCGTGCCGTGATGCCCGCGCCTGCCTGATAGTAGAGCACGTTGTTTTTGCTGATGAAGGAGCGGATGGTGATGGCTTGGTTGAGGTCGCCGTTTAAGCCGATGTAGCCGATGCAGCCGCCGTAGGCACCGCGGTTGTGCGGCTCAATGTCGCGGATGAGTTCCATCGCCCGCATTTTTGGTGCGCCGGAGAGCGTTCCGGCGGGGAAGGGGTCGGCATAAATCTGGATGGTGTTGGTGTCCGGTTGCACTTCGCCCACCACGCGCGACACGAGATGGATGACGTGCGAGGAAAATTGCACTTCCTTGTAGAAATCTA
>NZ_BBRU01000289.1:0-540 GCF_001431085.1 Candidatus Symbiothrix dinenymphae | reverse complement strand
CCGCCGCGATTACACCCAAGCCGGTTACGCTCACAGGTTTTTCAGTCGATAGCAGAACTTACGATGGCACTACGAACGCTACCTTTAGCGGTACGGGCAATGTCGTTGGCATAGTTGAGGATGTCGGCGATGTGGTAACTGTGGAAAAAGGCACAGCGGCTTTTGCCGATAAAAATGCAGGACCGGACAAACCGGTCATATTTGACGGCTTCGCGCTCGCCGGTGCGCACAAAGATAATTACGAATTGGCAGCACAGCCTGTCGCTACGGCAACAATCACCCCTTTGCCTGTCGTGGTCACGCCGAACGATAATCTGAGTAAAACTTACAACACCGCCGACCCGCCGCTGACTTACACTTACAGTCCGGATCTGCTCGATGAGGAGGACCATTTTAGCGGCGTGCTCTCCCGCACCTCCAACGAAAAACCGGGGACGTATCCCATCAATCAAGGCTCACTGACTGCCGGCGGCAACTACGCTATCAGCATTGCAAATAAAGTCTTCACCATCATCCCGAAGAGCATTACCGCTTCAACGG
>NZ_BBRU01000288.1:0-542 GCF_001431085.1 Candidatus Symbiothrix dinenymphae | reverse complement strand
AAGGTCAGCCGATAAGTTGTCTGCAGGTTTCAAATTCTCCATTCCCGCGCTGAATGCTCCAAACTTGCTGTTGATTTCTTTCATATTAAAGGGCTGTGGATCTGAAGCTTTGAGATACATAGTGATAACGCCCTCCTCATTGGCTCTAATTTCGGTATTATCACCTGTTTTTCCTGCCAACAAACTGTCGAGCGTGAAGCCACTCGATTGCAAGAGGTTTCCCTCAAGAGCCCAATCCACACTCACAACCCCTTTCTTCATGGCTTGGTCAAAATCAAGCGGCTCCGTAGCAACGCAACCCGCGAAAAAGGGAACACACAAACCCGTTAAGAGGGTTAATCTAATTGTCTTTCTCATTATTTTTATTTTTTTATATAAGTTTTTTTTCTGGGCGCAAAGGTAAATATAAATTTTGGAATAACAATGCAATGAAGTGTTAAAAATGTTGAAAACTTTTACTCTGCATTCCTGCATCCCGTAGCATAGCCGTCAGGTTAAGGCTGAAAGCCTTGTAGCAATAGCGTAGGGCATCGCCCTTAACC
>NZ_BBRU01000287.1:0-542 GCF_001431085.1 Candidatus Symbiothrix dinenymphae | reverse complement strand
TTTTTGGTGGAAGACGGTCTGCTGATGAACATCATTGACGAAAACGGCAAAAACGCACGCGCCATCACCGAAACAGGCAAAGCAAAGGGCATCATAGCAGTAGAACGCACATTGGAAGACGGCAAAAGATACTTCACACCATTTTATCCGCCGGAGGTGCAGGCGTATATTTTGATGCGAGTTATGAATTATGAGTTATGAGTTATTTTCGTACCTTTGCACCCATAATTTGTAACTCATAACTCATAACTAATTTGTATTCAGTAGAAAATTTAACAGTGGCATTCGGCGGATTTACGCTTTTAGACCACATTGGGTTTGTGGTGGATAAGAAAGACCATATCGCGCTGGTGGGCAAGAATGGGGCGGGCAAGAGCACGCTCCTTAAAATATTTGCGGGCAAACAGGAGCCGACCGAAGGGCACGTTTCCATTCCCAAAACGGCGACTGTTGGCTATCTGCCGCAGACGATGCAACTCTCCGACCATCGCACCGTGCGCGAGGAAGCCGGGTTGGGGTTTGAAAATATCATCAAAATGGAG
>NZ_BBRU01000286.1:0-544 GCF_001431085.1 Candidatus Symbiothrix dinenymphae | reverse complement strand
CCCCGACAAGCCGGAATGACTACGGACGCGTTTGTGGATACCATGACGGCAGCCATCGCCCGTTGGAACGCATTTGTGGCGAGCATCAACCCGCGACCTTACTACCATGCAGCCGGCAGTTCGGAACCTTCCGATGCTTCAACAGCATACAATGTGTTTAGCAGAGCATCCACTTCCGACCCATGGCATTTGGAATATCATGACCATCCGGACACCATCACCATTAAGCGGTACTGGTCGCAATTCCCCACGGCTCCCTCACAATTGCAGGGCTGGGCTATCGCGCATACCCAACGACAAGAGGCATTTAAGGCACTCGTGGCGCAAATAGAGCAATGGATGGCCGCCATGGAAGAATCCCCGCTGTGGAACTACTCCAAAGCGACCTCGCCCGGCACCTACCCGCTTCGGACACTCCACGCGCAGATGGCGGCATTTATCGCTTATCCTGCCGCACTCGCGAACGCCAAAGCAGACAGGAGCGACTTTTCCTACACTGCCGGTAACGGTCTCCCGACTTCGGCAGACCCCCCGCCCGATAAGA
>NZ_BBRU01000285.1:0-547 GCF_001431085.1 Candidatus Symbiothrix dinenymphae | reverse complement strand
GTACTTTTGTCGGATAACCTAATTGTAATCCTTTGAAAATCGGGTGCATGATGTGGCAAGCCATATCGCCCAATGCGCCGGTTCCGTAATTCCACCAGCCGCGCCAATTCCAGGGATGATAAATGGCGTTGTAGGGAACCAATTTCGCCGGACCAGTAAACAACTCCCAATCCAAGGTATCGGGAACCCAATGACCTTGCGAAGGAGTATTCAAACCTTGCGGCCAGATAGGACGGTTGGTAGCGCAATCCACGCGACGTACTTCGCCGATTTCGCCGGCAGCAATCCAGTCGCAAATTTGGCGAACGCCTTTACCCGATGCGCCCTGATTACCCATTTGGGTAGCCACTTTGTGCTTTGCGGCTAATTTCGTCAGCAGGCGTGATTCGTAAACCGAGTGTGTCAACGGTTTCTGAACGAACGCGTGCTTGCCCATGGTCATGGCGGTGGCAGCGATAATCGCGTGTGTATGGTCGGCAGTAGCCACGATGACGGCATCGATGCTTTTGCCCATTTCGTCATACATCTTGCGCCAGTCTTTGTACTG
>NZ_BBRU01000284.1:0-547 GCF_001431085.1 Candidatus Symbiothrix dinenymphae | reverse complement strand
GTACTTTTGTCGGATAACCTAATTGTAATCCTTTGAAAATCGGGTGCATGATGTGGCAAGCCATATCGCCCAATGCGCCGGTTCCGTAATTCCACCAGCCGCGCCAATTCCAGGGATGATAAATGGCATTGTAGGGAACCAATTTCGCCGGACCGGTAAACAACTCCCAATCCAAGGTATCGGGAACCCAATGACCTTGCGAAGGAGTATTCAAACCTTGCGGCCAGATAGGACGGTTGGTAGCGCAATCTACGCGACGTACTTCGCCGATTTCGCCGGCAGCAATCCAGTCGCAAATTTGGCGAACGCCTTTACCGGATGAGCCTTGATTACCCATTTGGGTAGCCACTTTGTGCTTTGCGGCTAATTTTGTCAGCAGGCGTGATTCGTAAACCGAGTGTGTCAACGGTTTCTGAACATACGCGTGCTTGCCCATGGTCATGGCGGTGGCAGCGATAATCGCGTGTGTATGGTCGGCAGTAGCCACGATGACGGCATCGATGCTTTTGCCCATTTCGTCATACATCTTGCGCCAGTCTTTGTACTG
>NZ_BBRU01000283.1:0-547 GCF_001431085.1 Candidatus Symbiothrix dinenymphae | reverse complement strand
CAGAAAGGCGGTAGGACGAAGCAAACCAGCTGATTTTAAGATTCAAGAGATTGCCTAATACTTCCAACAAAAGCAAAGGAAATGGCTATCTGCTGCCCATTGCCAAAGCAGAAAAAGATGTTCCCGCCATACGCACAATCGCTTTTGAATTTATCAAAAATACTTTTGATAAGCAATACTATAGAATTTACAAAGCGACATTTTCGGACGAAAAGTGGCAAGACGCATTTGAAAACCTTTACAACCATTACGATAAACCACCGAAAGATGGGTGGCACTCAGACAACTGTAACATTCCCAATCTCCTGCTTGCCGAAAAACTTGTAGCGCGACTGGTGGACTACATCGAAACCCACCTGTCGGCAACAATGATGGAAGAATATTACGCGCATTTTTTAGAAGAATACCCTGAAAAAACATTGGAATTGTTCCGAAAAGCCGTTGATATGGCTGCCACAGATTCCGGTGAAAGGAGTTATCACTATGTGTGCCGATTGCTGAAATTGATAAAGGGACTTCCCAATGGGGCTATAGTGGTGTCGCAAAT
>NZ_BBRU01000282.1:0-547 GCF_001431085.1 Candidatus Symbiothrix dinenymphae | reverse complement strand
ATTAAATTTTTAATGTTTAACAATTTTTTTTGTGAATTGCCACTATGACAATTCGGCAGCAAAGGTAAAGAATGTTTTTGAATTGACAATGGATTTTGAAAAGTTTAACCTTTTTTATTTAATTTTCGTTGATGTTAACCAAGTTTTTGCCATTGCGGGCTTGACCCGCAATCCCATGCAAAGGAGTCGAATGTTGGGATATCTTCGCCTATTGGATTGGGGAGAAACAGGTAAAGAGGTAAGATACACATCATCCATATTAAATTTTTTTGTACCTTTGCAGAAATTTTTGCACTGATACACAATGGATAAAGAACCCATCATTAACGCCGACGAGATTGTGAAGCATTGGATAGACACATCTGATGCGGACTTTGAGGTCATGCTCACGCTACTTGAAACAAAGCAGAATAGTTGGGCATTATTTCTCGGTCATCTCGTGCTTGAAAAACTATTGAAGGCATATTATGTGAAGCAGCACGGCACGCACGCACCGCTTTGGCACGACCTTGTACAGATTGCGCAGCGTGGAGGATTTGCCCTCACA
>NZ_BBRU01000281.1:0-549 GCF_001431085.1 Candidatus Symbiothrix dinenymphae | reverse complement strand
GCGAAAACCGAAGCCCAACGCCACCGACGATTCGGGCTGAAACGTCAGCGAGGCATCGTTCAATTGCAACTTTTCGAGCGAAGCCCGCAAGTTCTCAAACTCGTCTGTTTCAATGGGATACACGCCGGCAAAGACCATCGGCTTCACTTCCTCGAAGCCCGCGATGGCTGCCTTGCACGGGTTTTTGACGTGCGTAATTGTGTCGCCCACCTTCACCTCTTTCGACACCTTGATGCCGGAAATGATGTAGCCCACATTGCCGCAACTCACCTCTTCCTGCGGCGACATTTCGAGTTTCAGGATGCCCACCTCGTCCGCCTCATATTCCTTGCCCGTAGCCACGAATTTCACCAAATCGCCCTTCCGGATGCTGCCGTTCACAATCTTGAAATAGGCGATGATGCCGCGGAAGGAGTTAAAAACCGAGTCGAAAATCAGGGCTTGCAACGGTGCATCGGGGTCGCCTGTGGGCGGGGGCACCTTTTCGATAATCGTGTCCAGAATGGTGTAAACGCCTTCTCCCGTCTTGCCGCTGGCGCGGATGATGTC
>NZ_BBRU01000280.1:0-549 GCF_001431085.1 Candidatus Symbiothrix dinenymphae | reverse complement strand
TTGGAGCTATCTTTGCAGCCACCCCGGTCCTTTATTGGCGGGTGCGGCAAAAGATGCCGTACATGCCGCCGTGGGTGCCGCCGGTCCAACAATCATCAGTTTTTTTGTAGAGCAAGCAATAAAACGGTTGTGGAAATAATCAAGGACAAAATTATCATGGGCATCGACCCGGGCACCAATGTGATGGGCTACGGCTTGCTGCAAATCACCAACAACAAGCCCGCGTTGCTGACGATGGGCGTGCTGATGCTCGAAAAATACGACAGTCACTATTTGCGGTTGCTGCGAATTTTTGAGCGTGTCATCAGCCTGATTGACGATTTTTTGCCTGACGAGCTGGCAATTGAAGCCCCGTTTTTTGGCAAAAATGTACAGAGTATGCTCAAACTGGGACGTGCTCAGGGGGTGGCGATGGCGGCAGCGCTCAGTCGCGACATCCCCATTTTTGAATATGCCCCGCTGAAAATCAAAATGGCAATCACAGGCACCGGAACAGCCACCAAAGAGCAAGTGTCGTACATGCTGCAAAAGAATTTGAAAATCCCAAAA
>NZ_BBRU01000279.1:0-8398 GCF_001431085.1 Candidatus Symbiothrix dinenymphae | reverse complement strand
TTGGTGAAAATCTCCGAAAGTGGCTTGTCCGACCCCCAAACGGTGGTTCAACTGCGGCAAACAGGTATTCAAGGCTTCCTGATGGGCGAAACTTTTATGAAAACACCCAACCCGCCCCAAACGCTCAAAACATTTATCAAGGCAGTAACGGAAAAAAAACTCATAACTCATAACTAATAACTCAAAACTATTTCGTACCTTTGCGGGCTGATTTCAAAAGATAGCATAAAAGAGATGTTTCCTATAGAGAAGTTAAAAGATTTGCGGACTCCGTTTTATTTTTACGATACGGAGCTTCTGAACAGAACGTTGCAAGCGGCTCTGTCAGAGGCTGTTGCCTGTGGCTATCACCTGCATTATGCGGTGAAAGCCAATGCCAATCCGCGTATTCTGGCGATGATTCAAGCGGCAGGTTTTGGGGCAGACTGCGTGAGCGGCGGCGAAATTCAGGCGGCTTTGGATGCGGGCTTTTCTGCCGATAAAGTGGTGTTTGCAGGTGTTGGAAAGGCTGATTGGGAAATAAATCTGGGTTTAGACCATAACATTTTTTGCTTCAATGTGGAGTCGATACCCGAATTGCAGGTGATTGACGAGTTGGCGGCGGCAAAGGCTCAAACGGCTCGTGTGGCTCTGCGAATCAATCCGGAGGTGGATGCACACACCCACGCGCATATCACAACCGGCAAAAAGGAAAATAAATTTGGCATCAATCTCGACCGGTTAGATGCGGTGTTGGACACATTGGCAGGGTTGAAACATGTGCAGTTGATAGGTTTGCATTTTCATATTGGGTCGCAACTGTTGGATTTGGAGCCGTTTCAGCTGCTTTGCGACAGGGCTAAAACATTGCAGGAGAGTTTGTTAAAGCGTGGTATGCGTGTTGAGCATCTGAATTTTGGCGGCGGTCTGGGCATTGATTATGAACAGCCGGATGCGCATCCGATTCCCGATTTTAAGGCTTATTTCAAAACTTTTCACGATTATTTTCCGGTAGCACCCGGGCAGCAAGTCCATTTCGAGCCGGGTCGTTCGATTGTCGGGCAGTGTGGAACGCTGATTTCCAAAGTGTTATATGTGAAAGAGGGCAGTGTGAAAAAGTTTGTCGTGTTGGATGCCGGCTTCACGGAATTGCTTCGTCCGGCATTGTACGAAGCCTCGCATCTGATTGAAAATTTGACGGCACCCACCCATGAGAAGGTTACCTACGATGTTGTGGGTCCGATTTGTGAGTCGTCGGACTGTTTTGCAAAGGACATCCAACTCCCCCAAACGCAACGGGGCGATTTGGTGGCACTCCGTTCGGCAGGGGCGTATGGCGAAATTATGGCTTCACAGTATAACTGTAGGCAGTTACCGAAGTCCTATTTTTTAGATTTATTATAAACAATAGAGAATATGTTTGAATTTGTTGAATTTGATTTTGATTTTGTGAGCATCATTGGCACTTTAACCGACACGGTAAGTATCGTTTTAGTGTCCGTGTTAGCAGGGTGCTTGATTGTCCAATTGCTTTATTATTGGCTGTTTTTGGCAAAACCCAACCGGCGTATACGTGCTGTCAAACGTGTAAAAAAGAGAGTCGAAGAGGCTCAGCCGCCGGTTTCCGTCATTGTTTGTGCAAAAAATCAGGCACAAAGTTTACGCGAATATATGCCGATTTTATTGGAGCAAAATTATCCCATCTATGAGGTTATTTTTGTTGATGATGATTCGAGTGACGAAACGAGCGAAGTGATAGGCAGTTTATCGCAACGTTATCCACAGTTGTATCACACGTATGTGCCGGCAGAAACTATGAGCCTGAGCCGCAGGAAGTTAGGACTCACGATAGGCATAAAAGCGGCCAAATACGACACACTTTTGTTTACGGATGCGTGTTGTGCGCCGAACAGTCCGGACTGGATTTCGAAGATGTCGCGCCATTTTAAAACCTTGGACACCGTGGTTTTAGGATTTAGTACATTAGACAGCCACTCGAAATCGTATATGGTCTATGACTACTATTTCTCTAACCTCAAAATGGCTACTATGGCACTGTTGGGCAGGTCTTATATGGCAAACGGCAAAAATTTAGCCTATAGCAAAGAACGGTTTTTGAAGGAGCGCGGTTTTTCCAATTCCAATATCATGGATTCGGGCGAGGATGATTTGTTTGTGGACGAGATAGCCCCTAAATGCAATTTAGCGGTCGAACTCTCGCCGGAAAGTGTGGTAACGGCGAGTTTGAACGAATATCAGACTTGGCGAGATATGAAAAACAACCGCGTGATGACGGGAGCCTATTATAAATGGGGTCCGAAAGTGTTTTGGGCTGTTGAGTCATGGACGCGCATCGGATTTTATGCGTCCCTCATCGCCTCGGCAATTTGGGTGTTGGTTGTAACAGAATCGGCTTATTCCTCAGAATGGTTCGTTTTGTTTGGTGCAACCGCTCTGCTGCGGCTTTTAACACAGTGGTTGGTTATAAATAGAACGGCATCCGTTTTGGGATTACCAAAATTTTATCTATCTTTGCCGCTGTTTGATATAATTCAACCTTTTGTGGATGAATATTTTTTGTTTTATCAGCGCATAAGGGGTCGAAAAAGCTATCGAAAGTCATAAAAAAGGAAAAAAAAATGGAAATAGAAGGTATTAACATTAATGGTGTATTCAACGATTTTCAGCAGACGATGCGTCAGATGGGGAGGTCTTTTCATATCCTCGAAACCATCGTTCCGGTTGAGAAACAGTTGGAGTATTTTACCTACGCGGAACGGCTACGAGCCAATAATGGCAAAGACTCTGTGACGCAACAGATTGAAGCATTGCGAGCGAGCAATTCATCGTTTGAGCAGTTGAAATATGCGTTGACTTATTTGGCCACATCGGGCGATGTGGCGGCTTACAGGGCAATACAGGAATTTGCGAACAGAAAACCGGATGCTCGATTGACCGATTGGACAAATCTGTCGCTCCAGCAGGCAAAATTGATGATGAATGCGGAGTTTTTGGAAGAAAATCAGATTGTTATCTCTACCGGATTGGGTGGCAAAGGCAGCAAATTTCGCTTTTATGCCTTTTTCCGCTCCATGTGTTTGAAGCCGTTTTCGGACTACCAGCGCAAACTCATCGAAAAGGAATTTGCGTTTTCGATAGACCGCGCAGGAGGCGAAATAGAACAAATGCACATCGCAGAAAACTATTTTTACATCCTGTTTCTGAACGAAGTGACGATAGATGTGCGCGATGTTTTATTCAACGCACAACTTACATGCAACGAATTTGGCGATTTCCTCGACCACAATTTCACGCTCACCAACGTCAAAATGTTCGACGATGCAGAAATACAACTGGCTATGCGCGAGCCAATGACGAGAGATTAAATAAAAATAAAATATGCACCCTTAGTTCAATGGATAGAATTTAAGATTCCGGTTCTTACGATATGCGTTCGATTCGCATAGGGTGCACTAAAGTGCAATTTCGCCGTTTTCATATTTTTTTTGAAAATGGCGTTTTTGCCGATTGGTTAAACGCTATTACGAACAATTTCTCGATAAGAAAATCATTGTGCCAACGGTATTATCCTGATTCATAACTGTCCCAAGTTTATAGAAAAATAAGAAAGTTCCTTGAAAAGCATTACCTTTGAATTGTTAAACGAAAAAAATAACACTTCAAAAAGAACTTTCTTATGGGTACAAAGTTAGGTAAAAAATCGGACACGCCAATTTTCAAGCAAATAGTTGACTTGATTCCACGTAATTTATTGCGTAAATGTGTTGCACAGTATAGTTCTGATAAGTCTTGCTCAGTTTATTTTACTTATGATCAGTTAGTTAGTACAATGTTTGGACAGCTGAACCGCTGCTTGAGTCTTCGGGAAATCGCGATGGGTATTGACCAATCGCCGGAGTTTTTGGCGGACATTGGTTTAGAGCAAAGTCCGGCAAAGTCCACGATGAGTACGAGTAATGGGAAGCGTAACTATAAGGTATTCGAGCAGTTATACTATTTTTGCTGGATTATTATAAACGATCCCTTAGTCACCATCCCGACTATAAAGTCATTGATGAAATCAAGAATGAGACCATAAAAATTATAGATGCCACTATCATGACGGTCTCTCTGAAGCTATTTCCGTGGGCAAAATATAGGACAGCAAAAGGCGGTATAAAGGCTCACGTTTCATTGGATGAAGCGATGATGGTGCCGGACATCATCAATATTTCAGAAGCAAAAGTGAGTGATAGACGGGGTGTAGATGATTTTCGCTATTCCAAGGGGACGATTGTGGTGGATGATAGGGGCTATTTTGACTGCAAATTGTTCAAGATAAGGATAGACGATGAAAATCATTTTGTGACCCGTTTGAAAGACAATATTCTCTACCAATCGGTTCGGGAGTTGGATTTGCCCGAAGACAAGGATTTTCACCTGACTTTAACACTTGGGTGACGCAAGGCATTTTGAGCGTCTGAGAATCGCATAAATGCCCTAAAAATTATTTTTTGATTCAAATATGGGGTTCTCGTACGCTTAACTTCAATTTGGGTGACGCATTGTCAAAGTCAGGAATATTCTCTACCAATCGGTTCGGGAGTTGGATTTGCCCGAAGACAAGGATTTTCATATTCTCAAAGACGAAATTATTCATTTGACAGGTACGGCAGCCAAAGAAACAGGGTTAGACAAGATAGAATTGCGCCGTGTAGCTGTGTATATTGAAGAAGATGATAGGACAATCGTTTTGATAACCAATAATTTAGAATGGAGTGCAACAACCATTGCTGAATTGTACAAAAGGCGGTGGTTGATTGAAACGTTTTTCAAGTTAATCAAACAAAATTTGCAGATAAAAACATTTATAGGCACAACAGAGAATGCCTGTAAGTCGCAAATTTTCATATCTCTGATATGTTACTTGCTGTTGGAACTGATTCGCCGCACCTTATGTAAGACACCTCACCGCTTCGGACACTTTGTAACCCTGATACGAGTTTGCCTGACACAATGCAACAGACTTGGATACATCGTGAATGCTACACAAATCAGGGTACGGAAAGCTCGCAAGCACGGAACATCGCCGCCCAATTTGTTTGCAGAAAAAGATTTTATACAACTTTCATTGGATTTTGCCCTCTCATAAAGCGTATATCCCCGATTTTGTCGCGTTTTAACAAAAATTAACCAAATGTTGGGACAGGTATGATCCTGATTACCACCAAGGGCGGATACGACTTTGATGCCCGTTATTTCGCTGAATTTGGCTACGCGACGGCTCAATTCCTGCGCATGAAAAACGTTGAATTGGGATACAACACGAGTGCCCTCAAGAAGATAAAATTAGAAAACCTCCGAGTCTATTTCAGTGCCGAAAACCTGTTCGTAGTCAGTCCCTTCAAATTGTGGGACCCCGAAATGGGAGGCAATGGCATGGGATATCCGCTCAACAGGAGGTTTAATGTGGGATTGCAATTATCATTCTGAATCAGGATTAAAGGATGAACAGGATGAAAAATCCTGAAAATCCTAAAATCCTGTAAATTAGGATTCGGACAAAAAAAAGATTAATTAGAGTTTGTCCATACAGTCCGTCTTTTATATTTTTTGAAGGACTTCGTCCCCTTCAAACTTCTCGTACACAGACAAAATGAGACCGTTTTTTGTCATATTTTGAGTTCATCTGCCCCCAAAACATTTTTTGACCCCATTTTTTGACTTTTTTGAGCTGTCAAGACATAATCCTCCCCTTTGAGTTTGTTAATATTCTGATTATCAGCTGTTTATATAGACAATATGACTTTGGCAGTCATCACTCTAATATTGTATGCAATGACACTCCAAAGCACCTTTTGTGCAAAATGCGCTTGCCCTTTCCAGTTGCATCGAAACAAATCATAGCCCCGTTTGACGTTCGAAATAACCGCTTCCATACCGCTACGCCACTTTTTCAAGCGCGTTTCCATGTTTTTGCTGCTCACTACGTTCCGTAAACTTCCTACTATCTTGTTGAACACAACGTTCCTAATCCCCTTACTCAGAGCATATTCCATGTTGGCTTTGGAGGCATAACCGCCATCGGTAGCACTGTCGCGAGGGACTATGCCATAATCTTTTATCACCTTGTCAACCATCCCTTGATAAAGAGAACTGTCTGCCGGATTGCCCAGACATACGTCACAGCCCAATATCAGGTTGCTTCGCCCGGATGCCAAATCTACTTTGTGTCCAAACAGCACTTCGCGTTGCCCTTTCACAATGATGTCGGTATGCTGTTCGTAAATGGAAAATATTTTTTCAGCATTGGAAACCGTTTCTCCCTTAATTTCATGCCGTTGCGTCATATCGTAAACCTGTCGCATCACAAACACAAAAAATTCCAATTGTGATAACAAAGCAAATGCTGCGGGTGTTACATTATATATGTCCTTTTTTTTTACAACGTTTGATACTTGATTGATGCATTTGGTAAACGTAATAAGCTGTCTTCTAAACAATTCTGTGCGTTTATCAAGAGCTTCTGTTGCCGTTTCCGGTGAAGCTTTTTTCTTACTTTTTTTACTTGATTTTGTGTTGTTTATCAGAAAGTAAGTCCTTTTAGCATTTTTCCTATAGTCCCTAAAATTAGCTACTTGTACTTCTTCATTCAATTGCGTAAGCAACCGATGACTTTCTTTGATGCAATCCCAAATCAATGAATTATTCGTTGGATAATGAATATTTGTTTCAACTACTGTGCTATCCTGACGCAATTTTTGTACATCTTCTAAGCCTTCAGATATAGCTATCTTGTTGATCTCTACCAATAACTTCTCCAAACTATCTGCTGTAATTTTCGATATATACTTCTGGTACACCTGAAAACTATACGGACGTAATGAGTCTATCTTAAGAAACTGTTCGCAAATGCGCGAATCTTCTTGTGCCTCCTCTAACTCCCTGTAATCCAAACCCTTAACCTCCTTATATATCGCAGCTCGCATAATCTGTTCTACACTTGGCATATCTTGGCGACCAAATTTGCTCAATTTACACCCTTTCACTACATCTGCCTCAACGAGCTTGATCAACTCAGGATGAAGCTCTAAAATCGTGTCAAACAGCCCTAATTCAGGGTTCTTTGCCCAATTCGCACTCTCAAATTTCAGCCGTAACGGCTCGAATAATTGCATTTTCATGCCGCAAAAGTAATATTTTTTTTGATACTTAAAACTTTTACTGTCTGATATTTATAATTTATGGACGGTAAGTTCAATTAGTAACTGCGAAAAATCGCTATTACGAGCAACCTAGATTTTGCTCGTAAATAAAGAGGTCGCGAACAGAACTTCTAAGAACGACAAAAGTAAAAAAACAGAGAGAAAAGTTCTCCCTGTTCGATTAATTTATTTACTTTTGTTGTATGAAATACAAACAACTAATCAAGGAGCAAAGGTACGAAATTTTTGCATTACTGCAAACAGGTACCCCGAAAGACAGCAATTCAGCCTCAAAAAATAATTCATTGAAAATGAATGGTATAGAAAACTTGCAAAAATAAAAATTTCCGGCTATCTTTGCACCGTGTAAGCGCAAGGCAGGGGCTTTCGCCCCTTTTGTGGAGGCTGAGCTTTTAACTGCAGTGTTCTTTCATGTTAAAAAAAATTAAAAGCCGCAAGGGTGTTGTTTGGACGACCTTTGCGGCTGTCGTTTTAACGCTGCAAAGGTACAAATAATTTTCTTAATTGCAAAAAAAAAGTGAAATTATTTTTATTAAAATGCAATTTATTTTTATATTTATCACAAATATTTTTTGACGTTACTATACAGCACCTCCCCACAGCGGACTAAAAAAAAACGAATCATCCTGAACTTTAAATACTAAACCGACACTTTTCCCGTTATAGTAATATGGGAGATATAATGGACATAGAGATTTTAGTGAAGACATTGATTGCGGAGGTTCGAACTTTACAAAAGGAGAATGAGCTTCAAAAAAAAGCAATTGAGATTCAAGACAAGGAGATAGCCGACTTACGCGCACGCTTGTCCCGTTATGAGCACCCTAAAACCAGTCAGAATAGCCATCTTCCTCCCTGCAAAGACCCTATTGGCACCCAAAAAGTGAACCTTCGCCAAAAGACCGGTCGTCCGGTTGGCGGTCAAAAAGGACATGTAGGCAAAACGCTGACGATGCAAAAACCGGATGAGATAATTGGCCTTTGTTCCGATTTTTGCACTCATTGTGGGGCGGATTTGTCCGCAAAGGAAGCAAGCTTGTTGGAAATTCGTCAAGAAATAGACCTTCCGCCTATTCGTCCCATAGTGAAAGAATATCACAAAATGCGTAAGGTTTGCCAATGTGGTTGGGTTAATGATGGTGAATTTCCGGTAGGGGTTAATTCCAGGATTAGCTATGGTTCCGGCGTTGAAG
>NZ_BBRU01000278.1:0-551 GCF_001431085.1 Candidatus Symbiothrix dinenymphae | reverse complement strand
GCCATCGTCCCGGAACGGCATATCTTCGGCGCGCACAATGCGGGACACAATGCCCTTGTTGCCATGACGACCGGCCATTTTGTCACCCACTTGCAGTTTACGTTTTTTCGCAATATACACTTTCGCCATTTGAACGATGCCGTTTGGCAACTCGTCACCGATGGTCAAGTCGAATTTCACACGTTTCATTTCGCCGTCAATTTCTTTGTATTTGCGAACGTAATTGGCTATCAATGCGATGATTAACTCACTTTTCTGCGGGTCGGCAATCCATTTGGAATTGGCAACTTGCAAATAGTCTACATTCTCCAATATGACTTTCGTGAAGCGCAACCCTTTGGCTACCAATTCCATACCCATAAAGTCTTTCACCCCTTGCGACACTTTACCTTCCACAAGTGAGTGTAACTTCCTGACTAACTCGGTTTTAAGTGCCGCTTGTTTGACTTCATATTCTTCGTCAATCTGCGGAAGCAGTACTTTGTGACCCAATTTGCTTTTGCCGGTAGCGGTCTTTTTCGCCGCCGCTTTGGAAAACAAATTGCGACCAA
>NZ_BBRU01000277.1:0-552 GCF_001431085.1 Candidatus Symbiothrix dinenymphae | reverse complement strand
TGAGGCGTGCCTTATACTCGGCGGTGGCATCCAATATATCTGTGCGCTTGTTGCCTGCTGAATAGGACAATTCGGAGGATAATTTCTCCCATTTGCCATTGCTGTCCGCCTTATACCATTCGCAACCCACTATACCGTAGCCGGTGTTTGCCTTTACGAGCAGCAGATTGTTGTACCGGATGGACACGACATCCTCAAACGCTGCTCGGCTTTCGATGGTCAGACTGTAATTGGCTGTGTCTCTTGCTATTACAATACTGTATTTGACCACATAACGTCCGCCTCTGCTAATATCAACCGTGAAGCGATTCCCTTTTACACCTTCGTGCAATACGGTGGAAGAGGTCTTGGTCGTAACCGTTACAACAGACTCCAAAGCCTCACAATGTGCCAGGTAATAGCCTGTACCGATGCTGTCGGCATTTGACACAGCTATCGCGTGGCCGTTGGTATTGCCACCCGTGTTGCCACCTGCGCCACCTGTGTTGCCGCCTGTGCCGCCTGTGCCACCTGTGTTGCCGCCTGAGCCGCCTGTGTTGCCGCCCGTGTTGG
>NZ_BBRU01000276.1:0-552 GCF_001431085.1 Candidatus Symbiothrix dinenymphae | reverse complement strand
CCACCTTCTCCCCCCCCAGCGGCACCTGCCGCATGGGCAGCGACGTCCTGGCCGTGGTCGATGCGCGCCTGCGCGTGCACGGCATGGCCGGCCTGCGCGTGGTCGATTGCTCGGTCATGCCCACCCTGGTCTCGGGCAACACCAACGCGCCCGTGGTGATGATGGCCGAGAAGGCCGCCGACATGGTTCGCGAAGACAGGCACGGAGAGACAGGGCAGCTCAAGGTCGCATGACTGCCCGTTCCTGCATCCCGGCAATGCGACAGACAACCAGGAGACAGCATGACGACGGCAACCGATCCCAGGGTCATCCGCAAGGTAGTGACCTCCGCGCTCATCGGCGCAACCATCGAGTGGTATGACTTCTTCCTGTACGGCGTGGTCGCCGGCATCGTGTTCAGCAAGCTGTACTTTCCCAGCGACGATCCGCTGATCTCCACCCTGCTGGCCTACACCACCTTTGCCGTGGGCTTCGTCACGCGGCCGCTGGGCGGGGTGATCTTCGGGCACTTCGGCGACCGCGTGGGACGCAAGAGCATCCTGGTGGTCACGC
>NZ_BBRU01000275.1:0-553 GCF_001431085.1 Candidatus Symbiothrix dinenymphae | reverse complement strand
GCGGTAACAGCGGCATACGCTACCCGTCCCATTACTCAGTTCGACCCTTCTGAAATTGACACCTACCGTTCTTTTGCCGAAGTATTCAATGGAGATGTACTTCCTCAACAGAATACCGAAGCCATCTATACCAGCGGTCCGACGACGGGTGGACGCGACAGCCCTGCCGGCATGGTCATGTCTGCGGCAATGGGGGGCATGAACGGCTTGAACCTGACGCACGATTTGGCATCCGCTTTTTATATGGCTGACGGAACGCCCTTTACCATGCAATCGGATGCGGCGGACCCCATCGGAGCTGATAAAAATTTTTCAGGCTATACGTTAAAAGCCATCGCCGCTAAAATGTATGACAACCGCGAAATGCGTTTTTATGTGACCATGGGATTTCAATATTGTTATTGGCCCAACACATCAAGTACAAACACTAGCAATACTGTTAGAAATGTCACAGTAGACTATTCGATGAGCGGAAATGCGGGTCCCAATCAATTTTCCCCATGGATTATAACCATACGGCTTACACCTGCAAAAAATACGTTCACCCCGAAGA
>NZ_BBRU01000274.1:0-554 GCF_001431085.1 Candidatus Symbiothrix dinenymphae | reverse complement strand
AAAAAAAACATTATGTTACAGGAATTACCTATTGGAATACAGTCGTTTGCGGATTTACGCAGCAAAGGCTATTTGTATGTCGATAAGACCCAAGTGATTCATCGCTTGATAACATCCGGCAAGCCGTTCTTTTTGTCGCGCCCGCGCCGGTTTGGTAAGTCGTTGCTGGTGAGCACGATGGAAGAAATCTTTAAAGGTAACAAAGCCTTGTTTAAGGGGTTGTGGATTGAGAATAATTGGGATTGGACGGTGTCGCATCCTGTGATTCGGATTGATTTTGGGGGGATGGCATTTGACACGCCGGAGGCTTTGGTTCGTTCGTTAAAGGCGTCTTTGAAGGAAGTCGCGCAAGCGTATGAAATCGTGCTCGAAGCGGAAGATGTAGCCTACCGGTTTAGAGAATTAATTCACAAACTGCATCAATCCCAAAAGCAGCAAGTAGTCATTTTAGTTGATGAATATGATAAACCCATCATCGACCATTTGAACGATTTGGAAAAGGCTGACAAAAATCGTGCCATTCTTCACGATTTCTATCAGGTGATGAAAGCCGC
>NZ_BBRU01000273.1:0-552 GCF_001431085.1 Candidatus Symbiothrix dinenymphae | reverse complement strand
ATTAAGCATCTGCAATTAAAAAAAGCATTTCCGTCAATAGTATCAACGCTGCTCGGTATGGTATATGCCCCTGTTTTTTTTGCAGGGCATTGTATGAGCGTTGTTTTATTTTTATTGAACAATACGCCATCTACCGAAGTGTAATTTGCATTGGCGGCGTCTACGTCTATGGCAGTTAAGCTATCGCAACCATTAAAAGCCCGTTCGCCGATAGATGTAACGGAGTTGGGTATGGTTATGCTCGTTAGAGGAGAGCAACCGTTAAAAGCCTGTTCGCCGATCGATGTAACGGAGTTGCCAATGGTTACGCTCGTTAGACCTCTGCAAAACCAAAAAGCGTAGTTGTCGATAAATGTAACGGAGTTGGGTATGGTTACGCTCGTTAGACCTCTGCATCCGGAAAAAGCGAACTTGCCGATAGAAGTAACGCCCTGCTCTATTACCACAGAGGTCATCTGCGAATAGTACGTACCCCACGGCGCAGTAGTGTGCTGTTGTGGATAACCTCTATTGTCGTCATAGTCGCTCATATCCCCTGTACCACTAATGGTG
>NZ_BBRU01000272.1:0-558 GCF_001431085.1 Candidatus Symbiothrix dinenymphae | reverse complement strand
GTTTACGAAGATGCCCAGTAAAATAAAAAATGCCAATTTACGTTTCATACTATGTTAATTTTAATTGAATTACCATTCGTCTGTGCGGAACGAGGATATCGGAAGGTTACCATCCCGCGAAAATATCTCGGACGGCGAGGTGTCGTCCCAGCAATAGCGCACCGCCACCGGCTCTTGCACGTTGGGCGAAAAGAGATACACCTTGTCGCCTGCCAAAACAGCCGTAGCGCGGTGGAACTTTTTGTCATTGCCTGCGAGCACGAAGTTGCGGATGTCTTTGTCGTAAGTGGTCAGTCCGCTCGGCGCTCCGAAGGTGTCGAGCGTTACAATCGCCACGCGACCGTCTATCGTCAGTAATTTGTATTCGGGGCTGCGATAGTGCATCTTCTCCCATCCGTAAGTCTTCGCCAGCGCCCAAAGCGCCATCCTTTCGCCGGCGTTTTTCTTCTTGATCGGGTGAATATCGTAAGGACTGTTGGAGTCCATCAGCACAGCCATGCCGGTGTTGGGCGTCAGCAAGCCTTTGTACTGTGCCTCGCGGATATACGCCGAATTTGG
>NZ_BBRU01000271.1:0-558 GCF_001431085.1 Candidatus Symbiothrix dinenymphae | reverse complement strand
CATCTATTGCACTATACCGCTCATTGTCAGCATCTACAGCGATACCGGTAAGTTTGGAGCAAGCTCCAAAAACATAATCTCCAATGCTTGTCACGCTACTGGGAATGGTAACGGAGGTAAGTTCGCTGCAACCGGAAAAAGCAAAATCTTCAATGCTTGTCACGCTGTTAGGAATGGTAACGAAGGTAAGACCGCTGCAATCGTCAAAAGCCGACTTCCCAATACTTGTCACGCTGTTAGGAATGCTAACGGAGGTAAGACGGCTACACTTGGAAAAGGCATAATTTCCAATTGTTGTCACGCCGTCATCTATTTCTACAGCTCTAATGGTGAGACGTTGAGAAGACCATGGGACAGCCGCAGATGACCAATTTTGCATAGCCCCACTACCGTGAATAGAGAGAGTGAGACCGTTAGGTGTAGAGGTAAGTGTAGCGGTTACATCAGCTGCATTGGCCAAGCCGATGTTCCATGTTTGCGCAAATGCTGTGCTGCATGCAAATAGTGCAATTGCGACTGTTGAATGAATTTTAATTTTTTTTGCCATTGTTGGTAAAA
>NZ_BBRU01000270.1:0-558 GCF_001431085.1 Candidatus Symbiothrix dinenymphae | reverse complement strand
CCCTTTTGCGTAAAGGTAAACTGCTGGATGAGAGGGAGTTTTGGCAGCTTACTCCGGTGCCGCAGACACCGGCTCCGGCGGCAGAATGGGAGCCTTACGAAGATGATAAATATGTGTCTATTGCTGCGGAGTGCATTTTTGGGGAGTCGCCAGCCATGCCGCTCGCCGGTCCCTCTGCCATTGCCCAAAAGTATAAGGAGGAGCAAAACCGCTTTTCGATGGCTTTATTCGCTGCCGACCAGTCTGTGTTGGCGGCGCGGCTTTCGGGCTTGTTTGCGGTGGACAAAACAGCAAAGCCCGATGAAAAATACTTGTACAAAATCTACATTGCTGCGCCTGACAGCATTGGTGCGACTGTGGATACCGCTTTTGCCTTTACCGGTTTGTCCGAATATCAAGCCTTGCCGCAGCCGATTGATTTGACTGCGCGTTGGGAAGATAAAAAGGTGCAACTGTCGTGGAACATCCTGTATTTGAACCACATATATAATAGCTATGTGGTGGAAAAGTCGCAGAACGGGAAGCGATATACTCCCATCAGCAAGAATGCCACTGTGC
>NZ_BBRU01000269.1:0-559 GCF_001431085.1 Candidatus Symbiothrix dinenymphae | reverse complement strand
CAAATTGATAGCTCCCTATCGGATGTTTGGAAACCAACTTGGCTTTTTTGGCGAACAGTTGTATCGTTTTCAGTGCAATCTTGTCAGCCTCAATGAAATAATTGCTATTAAAATTGGTACCTAACTGACCTTTGAGCGCAATCCGTTGGGTCTTCAACTCTTTGGCAGTACCAAAACAATAGTAAACTTTGCGAATTTCTATCTGTTGGCGTGCAATCATCGCCCTTTGCTTCGTATCTTTTTCCTTCAGGGCTTGTATCTTGGCTTCAAGATCCATATTGTCGAACGTCAGGTCTTCAATCAACCGGTCTTTTTTTGCCAATTCTGCCTTCAATGCAGCTATTTCAGCATCTTTTGCACTCAAGTCGGTTTGCAAACGAACGATGGTGGCTTGCAATCCCTTGGATTGCCCGAGTTGCCCGGCATAGTTTTTCGCCTTCTTTTCCAAATCAGCTATGTGCGCCCGGTTTTTCGCAAGTAACTCGGTAATGAATTGCATATCACCCCGAATGCGTTCCATCGTAGTCTGTGTCAACCGTCCATCGCCGCCGGTTTGGAT
>NZ_BBRU01000268.1:0-8479 GCF_001431085.1 Candidatus Symbiothrix dinenymphae | reverse complement strand
CTGCCGTCACCCTCCCATTTACTCCTGTGAGTAAATTTAATTGGGAAAACTCAAATGAGATTGCTTGTTGAAAGCATTTAAAGTTTTATATACATATTTTAATGGACCAAGTCTATCTGCACTAACAAAATGAATCTTTTTTATCAAATCAAGAAAAATCGCCTGCCCACTATGTTCAAACTTAGTACAATCGGCAATTAAAACATCTTCCGGATTTTCTTTGTAGTTAATTCTCACTTGTGAAATATTCGGTGTAGCTATTACAAATGTAAACTTAATATCTTCTCCTCGTGGAGTTTCACTATTTTTTATATCATCAAAGTTTCCTAATTGCAATAGCTCTCCGTTGATTATTAACTTTTTTAAAGTTGCATTCTGCCAAGCTGACTGTGATAACACTAAGAAAGCTTGCAATAAAGATGACTTTCCCCTCCCATTTACTCCTGTGAGTAAATTTAATTGGGAAAACTCAAATGAGATTGCTTGTTGAAAGCATTTAAAATTTTGTATTTGTATTTCCTTTATCATAATATTGTATTTTGATTTAATATTTCGTGTGCAAGTCTAAATCTATCTAAAACTTTTGCTTTGTTACCTGTTGAACGTGTTACTGCATCGCGATATGTAATATCATTGACAAGTGTTGTATAGTTCTTCTTTATGGCTTGTTTATTCTTTTCAATAAAATCATCACTTTTTGAAGACAAATAATTACATACTGTTTCCAAGATAGCCGTATTTATTACACCTCTACCTTCTGTGGTTGGTATTCTAAAATTTTTATTGTCCCAAATAGAAAGTGAATGTCTCATCACTTTTTTGAAATCAGTTTTTATCTGCTGAATAGTATCATCATCCATTTTGTTGATTTTTATCATTGCAGATTCGATATACTTGCTCATATCGCCGGTATATTCATCTTCGTAGTTAAACCAACGAAAAGCCAAATAACGCAAAACAACTTCTCTGTCTTTCATTCTATTATTACTTACTCCATCCGCAATTGCTTTCTTAAAGTATGTTTTTTCGGATAATTCTTTGAGCAATTGGGTTGATTTTCCAATAAAGATACAATTGCGAACCTCTTGCCTATTTAATTGCGTTCCTCCTGTATTGATACGATTAAATAAATCATAAATTACAACCATTGGAGTAGAAGGTTTAAGGGTAAAAATTGTTAATTTTTTATCTTCAAACTTTGACTGTAATGTTTCCGGCAAATCCTTAAAAATCAACCCATTATATTTAGGCAATGCCTCTAATTTTTCTAATTTTAAATTGCCAAAATAAAATTCTTTCAATGTGGTAGTACGTTGTAATCCATCAATGACTACATATTTTGAATCTTTAGTTTCATTCAAATAAATAGGAGGCAAAGGGAAACTCAACAGTATAGATTCAATAAATTTACCTTTTTGGGCAAGGTTCCAAACTTGATTTCTTTGAAAATCGGGCTGTATTACGATTTTACCTCTGTCCAATTGTCGTAAATATTCAAAGATAGTAAATGGATTTTCAATTACCTCAATATCAGAATAAGCAGGGTCATAAGGATAGATACCACCATCTTCTGTCTTATCCTCAAAAGCGGTATCTGTGTCGAACTCTATTATTTCTTTTTGTTCTTCCATAAGAATATTTTCTGCAAAGGTACAACTTTATTTTTAATTGCTGCTTATTTTTTTCTAAAAATAACTAAAATTCCGTACCTTTGCACCCATAAAAGGATAAACAAGATGAAGTTATTTTGGAATAAGATAAAAGCAGAGCCTGCTTTCGCAGTCCTCTGTAATCTGGGGCTGATGCTGGTGGTCTATTTTCTCTTACGCATCGCTTTCTTCTTAGTCAACATCAGTTATTTCTCCGACATGACACAGGGGCATTTCTTGACCCTGCTCGGAGGCGGAGTGCAATTCGACATCGCCGCCATCATGTACACCAACTTGTTGTATATTTTGATGCAGATTTTGCCGTTCAAATTCAGGTTGAACACCCTCTACCAGACCATGGCCACGTGGGTGTTCGTGGTTACTAACAGTTGCGGCGTGATTGCCAACTGCTGCGATTTCGCCTATTTCCCGTTCACTAATCGGCGAACAACCAGCACTGTGTTTACGGAATTTCAAAACGAAAACAACATCGCCAAAATTGTGGGATATAGCCTCCTCGACTATTGGTATGTCGTTATTTTTGTCGGCTTACTGATT
The DNA here is from genome assembly GCF_001431085.1 of Candidatus Symbiothrix dinenymphae. Taxonomy (NCBI): domain Bacteria; kingdom Pseudomonadati; phylum Bacteroidota; class Bacteroidia; order Bacteroidales; genus Candidatus Symbiothrix; species Candidatus Symbiothrix dinenymphae. The sequence goes on along the minus strand of NZ_BBRU01000268.1, from coordinate 6,272 downwards.
TTTGGTATCTATAAGTTGCACTGCAAACCAAGCGCAAAAAAATTGCTGTGTGGTAGTGGAGGAGAGGACAGAGATACCCGATGGAAAAATACCCACTATTATGGCGTACATAGCCTTCTGATGTGTCTGCTTGTATTCGGCACCATCATCGGCATACGTGGGCATATCAACTTTGTGGCAGCTTTTCATGGCACTGATTCACGCCCACTGGCACTCTATCATGCCAATAAATACGCCAATAAAAATTCGGAGATTGCCATCGTTCTCAACACCCCTTTCAGCATCATTCGGACAGTGAATCAGAAAGCCTACCGAAATCCTCACTATTTTCAGGATGAGGCTGAACTGGCCGCCATTTACTCCCCAATACATTTGCCAACACCTCAAGGAGATTTCAAGCCGCTCAATGTGGTGGTGCTTATCCTCGAAAGTTTTAGCAAAGAATACTCCGGTTGGTTCAACAAGCATCTGGAAGATGGCACTTACAAGGGATACACCCCTTTTCTGGACTCCTTATACACCGAAGGTCTGACTTTTAAATATTCTTACGCCAACGGTCGCCAGTCAATTGATGGTATGCCGGCGATATTGTCGAGCATCCCGCGGTTCATGGAACCATTCATCGTCACACCCTACAATGTCAATGACATCAGTGGCATCCCAAAAGTTTTGAAAGAAAAAGGCTATTATTCAGCATTCTTCCATGGTGGGCGCAACGCTTCGATGGGTTTTTCTTCGTATGCCAGGCAAGCCGGATTTGATGACTATTTCGGATTGGACGAGTATGGCGACAAAGACTTTGATGGCATCTGGGGCGTATGGGATGAGGAATTTATGCAATTCTACGCCACAAAAATGGGTACGTTCAGGCAACCTTTTATGACCACCGTGTTTACCCTCAGTTCGCATCAACCATTCAAAATTCCGGAACGCTATGAAGGAAAATTCCCCGAAGGCAAAGAAACTATTGCTAAGGCTATCGGATACACGGATTATGCCATAAGACAGTTTTTTAAAACTATGAAACTGTATGATTGGTTTGAAAACACCCTATTTGTTATCACCGCCGACCACACCAGTAAAGTTTCTCACGATGAATACTATACGGATATAAACAGGTATTCTGTTCCCATTTTATTCTACCATCCGGGCAGTGACCTCAAAGGGTTTGTGGATACCATGGCGGTGCAGCAGATAGACATCATGCCAACTATTTTGAGCTATATGAACTACGACATGCCCTATTTTGCTTTCGGTCAAGACATCCTTACGACCCAAGCGGAGGATAAATTCGTAGCCAACTACAATGAGCCGCGCTACCAATTTATTTACGATGATTATTTTTTGCAGTTCGACGGGCAACAAACAAATGCGGTCTATGCCTACAAATCCGACACTCTGCTTCAAAATAATTTGGCAGAACACTTTGTTAAAACATCGCAAACAAGTCGCACGCCCCCCCCCGTTTCTAATACGACACAAGTACAAATGGAAACAATGTTAAAGGCTATCATTCAGCAATATATGATGCGGATGAGCGAAAATCAACTGACTATAAATACAAGTAACAATAAAAATACAAGCCAATGAGAATAATTGGAGTGATTCCCGCAAGATACAATTCTTCCCGCTTCGAGGGGAAGCCGCTTGCCGATATTTGCGGCAAGCCGATGATTTGGTGGGTCTATCAGCAGGCAAAAAAAGTGGCAGAATTTTCGGCTGTTTTTGTCGCAACCGACGATGAACGAATAGAAAAAGCGTGCCAACAATATGGTTTGGAGGTGGTTATGACTTCTTCCAATCATAAAACAGGCACCGACCGGGTGGCAGAAGTGGCGCGCAAAGTGGAGGGCGATTTGTTCGTAAATGTGCAGGGCGACGAGCCGCTGATTGACCCCCGAATGATTCAGCAGGTGATTGAAATTTTTAAGGACAAGAGCGTTTATTTCGGCACTCTGAAAAAGGAACTTACCGAACAGTCCGCCATCGAGGACGTGAATGCAGTGAAGATTGTAACCGATTTGAAAGGTGATGCCCTGTATATGTCGCGCTCGGTCGTCCCGTCCAATGTGCGAGGCAAAGCGCGGGTGTTCAAACACATCGGGATTTATGCCTACAAGCGCGATTTTCTGATGCTCTATCCCACCTTGCCCCAAACGGAGTTGGAGATAGGCGAATCGCTGGAACAGCTGCGCGCGTTGGAGCACGGCTACAAACTCCGCGCTCACGAAACAGAGTTTGAAACCATTGGAGTGGATTTGCCGGAGCACATTGCGCAGGTGGAACACGTCCTTAAATCTTTTGGAAAATGAACAGCAAACCAATTTTCATAGCAGGTCCCTGTGTCATCGAATCCGGCGGCATTTTGGAAGAAGTTGCCGCAGAATTAGTGCGATTGAATGCCAAATATGGCATCAATATCCTGTTCAAAGCCTCTTTCGACAAAGCCAATCGCACGTCCATCCGGTCTTACAGAGGTCCGGGACAGGAACGTGGATTGCAAATGTTAGCAGACATAAAATCCAAGTACGGATTGTCGTTATTGACCGACATTCACGAGTCCTGCCAAGCGGCACCGGTGGGCGAGGTGGTGGATGTGATTCAAATTCCGGCATTTCTCTGCCGCCAGACCGACCTTTTGGTGGCAGCCGCTCAAACGGGCAAAGTTGTCAATATCAAAAAAGCGCAATTCCTTTCCGGACAGGACATGAAATATCCGGTTGAGAAGGTAAAAGAGGCAAACGGGCGTGAGATATGGCTCACGGAGCGCGGTAATGTGTGCGGCTACAACAACTTAGCCGTTGATTTTCGGAACATTGCGGATATGAAACAATTCACACCGCACGTGATTATGGACTGCACGCATTCTGTTCAACGTCCGGGGTCGGCAGGCGGCAAAACGGGCGGCAACCGCGAATTTATCCCCGCTATGGCACTTGCAGCCAAGGCTTTTGGCGCAACCGGCTATTTTTTTGAAACGCATCCCAATCCGGACAAAGCCCTCAGCGATGGTCCGAATATGCTGTATCTGAAAGAGTTAGAAACTGTTATATCTTCCCTATTATAAATAAAAAAAGGTATGAGCAAAATAAAAAACGATGCCATCCGCTGCCTTCAAGATGAGGCGCAAGCATTATTGGATTTGATTCCGCAATTGACGGACGATTTCGACAAGGCAATTGAGTTGACCTACCAATGCAAAGGCAAACTAATCATCACGGGCGTTGGCAAATCGGGGCATATCGGGGCGAAAATCGCCGCCACATTGGCGAGCACCGGCACGCCGTCCTTTTTTATCAACCCCTTGGATGCTTTCCACGGCGATTTGGGCATGGTCACGGCGGACGATGTCGTACTCGCCATCTCCTATTCGGGGCAAACGGATGAACTGCTGCGTTTTATCCCGCTTTTGGTGGAACGAAAAGTCCCCCTAATCGCCATGTCCGGCAACCCCAACTCGCTGTTGGCGCAGTGGTCGAATTATCACTTGAATATCGCGGTCAAAAAGGAGGCGTGTCCGCTAAATTTGGCACCCACTTCGTCCACCACCGCTATGCTGGCAATGGGCGATGCGATAGCCTGCGCACTCATCAACCGGCGCAGTTTTCAGGCAAAAGATTTTGCCCAGTTTCATCCGGGAGGCAGTTTGGGAAAACGCCTGCTGATGCGCGTGAAAGATGTGATGCGCACCAACGACCTCCCGATAGTGTCGTCGCAGGCAAAAATCGGCGAAACTTTGCTCGAAATGAGCAAGGCGCGTCTGTCGTTGGCAATCATCGTCGATAATGGCACAATAGAGGGAATTGTGTCGGACGGCGATGTTCGCAAATCATTTCAAAAGTATGATAATCAAGAAGTTTTGAATATATCAATCGAAAACATCATCAATCGAAATCCCCGTGTAATCGGCAGTTCGGAGAGCATAATGTCGGCTGCAACCATATTTAAGGAGCATAACGTGCACACTTTGGTCGTGATTGACAATGGTGTTTTAATCGGCGTGGTCGAATCCTATCAATGTATGCTTTAGATTTTTGCATAAATTGTATCGGTTGCGCCCAAATTTTGGGTAACAAACAATCCCGCTTTTTTACCGATTTCTTTGCGCCGGTCGGGCTTAAGCACTAATTCGTCCATGCGGTTGTTGAACTCGGCGGCATCGCGCACCGACAATCCGCCGCCAAAAGCAATCAACTCTTTCGCCTCCCTGAATCTGGCGTATTGGGGTCCCCAAAGCACCGGAATGCCATACACAGCAGCCTCCAACACATTGTGAAGACCGGTTTCAAATCCGCCGCCAATGTAGGCAATCTCTCCGTAGCGATAGATGGACGAGAGCAGTCCAAAACAGTCAATAATCAAGCAATCAGCCGTGCCTGCATTGGCTTCCGTCAGTTCGGAATAGCGCAGACAAGGGCGTTTGAGTTGGCTCGTGATTTGCCGGATGCGGTCTTCGCCGATTTCGTGTGGCGCGATGAGCAATTTCAGTTCGGGATGTGCATTGAAATACGGGATGAGCAGGTGTTCATCGGGCTGCCAAGTGCTTCCTGCCACTAATGTCAAGTCTTTTTTGCCTTCCGAAATATGCAAAAATTGCTCAATCAAAGGCAGTTGCTTTTTCTGCACAAAGATTTCGTGCACGCGGTCAAAACGGGTGTCGCCGTTCACAACCACGTTGCGAATGCCGTTTGCAGCCAGCAATTCTTTGGATTGTGCATCCTGCACAAACAGGGTCGTAAAATTTTTCAGGATGTTGCGCCAAGTGCGACCATACCACTTAAAAAAAATCTGCTTGGGCATGAATCGCGCCGAAATAATGTAAGTGGGGATGCCACGTTGCCTCAACGTGTCCAAATAGTTTTTCCAAAATTCATATTTGATGAAAATAGCCTTATCCAACGGCACCAGGTCCAAAAACTGCTCGGCATTTTTCTTGAAATCAAGTGGCAGATAGCACACAACATCCGCTTCCGAGTAGTTCTTGCGCACTTCATAGCCCGAAGGCGAAAAAAAAGTGAGCAGAATTTTTGTCTGCGGATGCTGCCGTTTGATTTTCTCAATCAACGGTCGCCCCTGCTCAAATTCGCCCAGAGAGGCAGCGTGAAACCACACATATTTTGCCTGCGGGTCGATTTTTTGCCTCAACAAGTCAAAAGTCTGCTTCTGACCGTCAGCCATCAACTGCGCCTTGCAGTTGAAAAAAGCAGCCAACCGCACCGCCAAAGAGTAGAAAAAAATACCTATGCTATACATCATAATTGATTTTAAGTGAGATATTTAGATATTTCGGCGCATAATATGCATTATGTTAAATAGAATTTTGCATGATTTGCAACATAAAAATCAAAAAACATAGCAACTTGCGCGAAAATCGCGGCAAAGATAATAATCTTTTTTTGATAAACAATAGGAAAAGTGTTAAAATGTTTGGGTTGCTGAAATTTTTAACATATTTGGTTTTGGCGATTGTGAAATATAACGCTTGGTGTAGGTAAAATGCGGCCTTCTTTGTCCCGCAGGGACAGCACTTTATTAACCGTAGACTTCAGTCTACGGGAGTGACAGAACCACCCCAAAGTCCCGCATGGGACGACACATTGTTTATACCGCAGACTGAAGTCTACGGTTAATAAAGTGCCGTCCCATGCGGGACTAATGGAATCTTAGCCTTTTCATACCGTAGACTGAAGTCTACGGTTAATAAAGTGCTGTCCCTGCGGGACAAGGAGCGAAAGCCAAGTGGTATGATTGCGGATAGTCATAAAAAAATTTATCAAAATCGGTTTTTTCTATCTATCCATTTAAATGACATTGTAATTACAACATAAATACAAACATAACAAATGAAACACAACGCAGTTGTGGTCTATTTAACATAATGCATATTATGCGCCGAAATCGCTAAATACTTCAATTAAAGATATTTATGAATACTGACAATGAATCGCAATAATAAAAAAATAGGTGCCATCACAATGGCAAGGAACGATGAGTTTTTTCTTAACCGTTGGATAGCCTACTATGGCAGCCAACTGGGGGAGGAAAATCTGTATATCTATCTGGACGGATTAGACCAACAACGTCCTTCGGGCGCGGGGCGTTCACATATTGTTGCAGTGGAAAAGAAAGGCATCAAAGTTGTTGAGGCGCGATTCATGCCCAAGCAGATTTTTTTTAAGTGGTATGGTCGCACTTGGCGCAACATCCTGAAAAATTTTACGACCCTGTTTGTGCAGGATGCACAATCCAAAGAATTGCTGGCTGCAAACGGC
>NZ_BBRU01000267.1:0-560 GCF_001431085.1 Candidatus Symbiothrix dinenymphae | reverse complement strand
ATCATGCCGTACAGAATGGACAGGACGGGTGGTACATTGCCTATTCGGGCGATTTTATGCGCACGGTAGCCAAAGGTAATTATCTTGTTACCGAGACATCGGCGCAAGGAACAGGTTTTAACAATTCACGCAACCAGAATCCGCAGTTCGATGGACAACCCCGTCAAAACGTGTATGCGCATCTGGCATCGGGTTCAAATATGGTGCAATATTGGCATTGGCACAGCTTACATTACGGTCAAGAAACGTATTGGGGTGGCGTTTTGGGGCATGACCTCGAACCCAACCGTCTATACAAGGAAGTTTCGGTTATCGGACGTGAACTGAAAAAAGTAGGACCCCGGTTGATGAATCTGAAAAAAGACAATAAAGTTGCCATTCTTTACAGCCATGATTCCTACCACGCCTTGAGATTCATGTATTACACGAATAAAGCGCAATATCCGGATCAATTGGTGCATAGTGCCCTGTATCGGCAAAATATAGAAACGGATATTGTACCCTGTGACCAATGGTCGGATTTCAGCCAATATAAGATGTTGGTGATTCCGCCTTTGTAT
>NZ_BBRU01000266.1:0-561 GCF_001431085.1 Candidatus Symbiothrix dinenymphae | reverse complement strand
TTTTTTTTTCGGTCCTTTTTGATTGCCAACAACCCGCCTTTTGTTTTCTCCGTAGCCCGTTTTTTTGGCAAGCCCTCCTACCGCGCGATACCCCACCGAGCCACGATAGTTGAAATCTTTTGTCCCGCCGGTAATCGACACATTGTGCGTATGGCTCAGCGGCGTGCGGGTGATGGCATCCAGCCAGTCGGTGTCGGCACCATAATCGACACCCAAGCCTTTGGACACCATTTTGTCGCGGTATTCTTGGGCAGTCAGCACGCGGGGTGCGTTGGCGATGGTGGCGGTCGAAAGCGAGCCGGAATATTCCGCCGAAAATTTGCCGTCCTTGTTGCCGCGCTTCGTGGTAATGAGGATGACGCCGGCGTTGGCGCGCGTGCCGTAGATAGCCGCCGCCGACCCGTCTTTCAGCACGTCGATGGATTCGATGTCGTTTGACAACACCGACGAGAGATTGCCGCCCGGCACGCCGTCAATCACATACAGCGGCTCGGCACTGCCGCTCAAACTGCCCACGCCGCGCAACTGCACATTGTAATTGTTTTGTGCGGGGTCGTCGCC
>NZ_BBRU01000265.1:0-561 GCF_001431085.1 Candidatus Symbiothrix dinenymphae | reverse complement strand
GACCAGTTTTTGGAAGTGGGCGTGCTGAGCAAAAACCTCGCCGAAATGACCATCCCGGAGAAGTGACTGTATGTGCCCCAATGATTGTGCAACAATAAACAAAGCCGCCCGAAAGATTGTGCTTCCGGGCGGTTTTTGCTGCTACCCCGTATGGTGTAGCTTGCCAATCCAAAAATTAGCCGTATCTTTGCAAAAAATTTAATAAAAATATGTATGGCAACAATGACATTAAAAGAAAAAATGGCTATTGGGATGAGAAGTTTTGAACTGGAAGATGCAGGGCATCCGGAGGAAGCAGAGAGGGTTTGGAAACAAATCCCGTTAGTCCCTCATGTGGCAAAATGGTGCAAAGAGATGCTGGGCGCAGAAGCCTTGCTACAAATGGGGTATGACCTTTCAGAAGCGGAGGAAGAATATGGAAACGATTGGCTTAGGACCTAGGATAGCCTCATGTATGTATAACATCTACCTCGGGCGCAAAGGGCTTGTTACAAAAGATATGGTTGCCATGCAGGATGTGTATTGGGAATTGCAGCAGGTTGCGCTTGGGTGAGATAACGA
>NZ_BBRU01000264.1:0-561 GCF_001431085.1 Candidatus Symbiothrix dinenymphae | reverse complement strand
ATACATATTATATACACTCTCTATACATTCTCTCTGCACGGAACGAGAGACTCGAACTCCCGACCCTCGGTTTTGGAGACCGATGCTCTACCAACTGAGCTAGTTCCGTATGTTCATCACTGCAACCGTGCGCTCAGCGCGGTAAAAAAACGCCCCGCAAGGTAGCCAAACAATAGATTCAACCGGATTAGGGGCAAAATCGGGCGCAAAGGTACAACATTTTTTTGAAATAACCAAATGATTTTGAAAGTTTTTTTGAAAATCGGCTAATTTTTTTTCAGGTGCTATTTTTTGCAAACGGTATTTTATCTCGTAGGGATAAAATACAGTCAATTTTGAACCACTCCACATATTTAAAATATCATTTTAATAGAAATATTTTAAATTTTCTGTCAAAATGCTTGTTATTTAAAAATATTTGTGTAATTTTGCACCGTCAAATTAATAAAAAATATGAAAAAAGTAAGTTATGTATTGGTTTCGCTGCTATTTGGGTGCACGGCTTCTGTCGCGGCACAAGAGGCGAGTGGTGTGAGTTTTTCTGCAGGTGCAGATGTGGTG
>NZ_BBRU01000263.1:0-562 GCF_001431085.1 Candidatus Symbiothrix dinenymphae | reverse complement strand
GTGCCAATCGCTTGATTTCAAACAGCAGTACGCGGCTGGCGTGCGCTGCTACGATGTGAGGATACGCTTCGATGACTTTTGGAGACCCATCGTGTGCCACGGTATTGTAGAGTATCAATTTCCGAAAGGTGAGAATATCAATACTGCGCTTGCATGGTTAGCAGATGTGTCCGCAAAGGATGTTCAAATAGCCTTCCGGCTGGAGGAGCGTCGCGATGACGGCACCGACTTCCAAGAACAACGCATGGTAGAGTTCGTCAAGCGCGTAATTGCCAAGCACGGCGACCGACTGCTTTTCGACAAAGTATATCGCCAACGCGATATGACCATGATTTATGACCCGCAAAGCGCGACATTGCCCTACAAAACGTTTATCGACTTTGGCTCATATACTTACGAATGTAAGCCAAGTTGGTATGGTCAATGTCTGCCAATCTTATATGCTTTAATCAATAATCGGAATCCGATTGATGAGAGTGTGTATCAGATGCGGATGATGGATTTTGTGAAATAACTATAACTCACAAAAATGGCATCACAGCAAGAAACAGCAGTCCTAACC
>NZ_BBRU01000262.1:0-563 GCF_001431085.1 Candidatus Symbiothrix dinenymphae | reverse complement strand
GCCAAAGATGCGATTTGAGCATCTGTTTTGCCCACTTTTCTGACCGTAGCAGACAAACGTGAACGACGCAATTGAGGCAAAATTTCTTCTGCCAAGGTAGAATACACAGCGGAGATGTTTTTGATTTCACGCTCGCGTTGTTCCGTGTCGGAATACATAGACAACACGCGCAAAATCAAGTCTTTATCTTGGAGGTTTGATTTTTGAACCAACTCCTTGAATCCATCCCAATCCTGTGCAGTGTATTTTGCCGTGATTGGTGCTGTTACCTTGTTCTTTTTCAACTCAGCAGCAAGGTATTTGTTCGTGTTCACTTCACGTTGCGCCGCCAACTTGTCGTTCAACTTAAACCCACCATCAGGCGATGCGTAAGCCGAAATCTCAACGTCAACTGTCTGTTCTTTAGACAATCCTGCATCCTTCACTTTTTTGCTCCAATCAGCGAGTTCTGCTTTTTTCAATTCACTTGCACGCAACTCCGCCTTTTGGATAAGGAACAGCAGGTCGGCATTGTAAACCACCGGAGCATCTGCTTGAGTCTGGGTTGCAAACGAAGGCGTTTC
>NZ_BBRU01000261.1:0-565 GCF_001431085.1 Candidatus Symbiothrix dinenymphae | reverse complement strand
GTGCGTTAAGCCGGTTGTTTTCATCACATCGGCATACGTGTCGTCCATTTTGGCTCCATCTCCGGCGAGTTTCCGGAAGGTCATAGACAATCCGGTGATGGCTGCCACTCCGGTAGCAGCCATACTGAAATATTTGTTAAAGCCATTGGATAAACGGGTAAGGCGTGATTCGGCAATTTGCGATTCGGCAGAGATGGTTTTCATTTCAAGTTTCACACGCTGGATGTTGGCTTGCAATTGGTTCCACTCTGCGGAGCCGCGTTTGAGGTCGGAAAACTGCAGCTGCTTATTGAGTTGCAAAAGCGTAGCGCGGAGTTCTTTGGGCTTAGCCGTGGACAGGTTATTGAGCACTTTGCCCACGTCCACCACGCCGCGCTGCAAGGCTTGGGTGGTTTTGACATTTTCGGACAGTTCTTTGCGCAGGGATTGTGCTAAGGCGGTGTTGCCGTCTTTGGCGGCTTTAGTGATGGCATCGCGCAGGCTGTCGGCTTTTTTCGTCAAGACGTCAATTTCCGACTGGGCGGCTTGTCCGTTAAGCAGGACGGTTAGGACTGCTGTTTCTTGC
>NZ_BBRU01000260.1:0-566 GCF_001431085.1 Candidatus Symbiothrix dinenymphae | reverse complement strand
TCCTCAAACTCTGCCTTCAAAATAGCAAGGACTTCGTCGATGGTATTTTCCTCCAAGTCGGTCTTTTCTATCAAGTCTTCGCGACTTTGTGAGTTGGAAGTACCCGAAATTCACGATGGTTTGATTACCATCAAGCGCATTGCCCGCATCCCCGGTGAGCGTGCTAAGGTGGCGGTGGAGTCGTATGACGACCGCGTTGACCCCGTAGGAGCCTGTGTCGGGATGAAGGGGGCGCGTATTCACGGCATCGTTCGCGAATTGTGCAACGAAAACATTGATGTCATCAATTTCACGTCCAATATCAACTTGTTCATTCAGAGGGCGTTAAGTCCGGCAAAAGTGTCCAGCATCAAATTAGATGAGGAAAAACACCGGGCGGAAGTGTTTCTCAGACCGGAAGAGGTGTCGCTGGCTATCGGAAAAAGCGGGTTGAACATCAAATTGGCAAGTATGCTCACGGGCTACACCATTGACGTGTTCCGAGACGAAGAAATCAGAGACGAAGACATCTACCTGGACGAATTTTCGGACGAAATAGAGCAATGGGTCATTGATGCGTTCAAAAA
>NZ_BBRU01000259.1:0-566 GCF_001431085.1 Candidatus Symbiothrix dinenymphae | reverse complement strand
CGATGGCGCGCAGCAACTTGTCGGACACATTGCGCGGATGGTCGTACACCGCTTTGGCGGACGAATGGGAGGCGATGATGGGCTTGGTGCTGACTGCCAGCACATCAAACGAAGTTTTTTCGGAGGTGTGCGAAATATCGACCATGATGCCGCAGCGATTCATCTCGCGGACAACGGTTTTGCCATAGTCGCTCAAGCCGTTGTGGGTGGTTTTGCTCTTGTTGGCGGCATCGCAAATGTCATTGTCGCCATTGTGCGACAGCGTGATGTAGCGCACGCCCATGTCGGCGAATTTTTGCACGTTGCGGATGTCTTTGCCCAGACCGTAGCCGTTTTCGATGCCCATAAAAATGGCTTTTTTGCCTTCGCTTTTTAGCCGTTTCAGGTCTGCCGAAGTCTTTGCTAAACCTGCTGTGGCGTTGTTTTTTTCGATTTGTCGGATGAGTTCTTTGAGAATGTTTTCGGTCTTTTCCACTGCTTGTTGCGATGCTTTGGCATTGCGGGCGCCCTGATGCAGGTATGCCACCATAAATGCCGCATCCAGCATCCCCTCCTGCATCTTGGGG
>NZ_BBRU01000258.1:0-567 GCF_001431085.1 Candidatus Symbiothrix dinenymphae | reverse complement strand
ACTGTACTCTGTATTAATCTAAAAGAAAATACAATCACCGTCAGCAAATAACAGATGGAACACTATAAATACTCTGATTATTGGTTAGTCAACCGCGAGCCGGATTTGAACAACTTGTTTGATTTGCTTAAATTGCAGAATGCGGTGGCTAATTTTGTCAAAATTGTTTCGGGGCGCGATATTTCGGTGGAGTTTAAGGTGGGGGATGAGAAGTCGAGCATTGACAAAATCATTATTTCTGCCGATTTGAGCAATATTGATGCTACGGTGGGGTTGGCAATTCATGAGACTTTGTCGTTTGTTTATACTCCTAAGTGGCTGACTTCCAAGTTGGTGATGCTGGTGAACGATGATTATCTCAACCGCTATTTCATGGCAGATAACCCGCTCACATCGTCTGAGCGGTATCAAACTAAAAGGCGGTTCGTTGCCGAAATGGAAAATATCTACCGGCTGATTGAATATTGGCGGTTAGACGATTTTGCGATGCGCACCTCGCCGGGCTACAAGGGCTATATCGCGGAGGCGTATCGCTCGTATTTCACTCCAAACGAAACTGTTGCGATG
>NZ_BBRU01000257.1:0-8649 GCF_001431085.1 Candidatus Symbiothrix dinenymphae | reverse complement strand
CTGATTATCGAAGACGGCTGCCAACTGACGATAAACGGCGGCATACAAGTTAGTAGCGGAAGCGTGCTCCATATTCTCAGGCAGTTTACCCCTACAGGGGGCACGTTGACCGTTCAAAATGTTGCTGCCAACAATGCCGGCATCGGCGGCAATAACGGTGAGACCTGCGGTCTGGTATTCATCCAAGGCTGCGATATAACGGTAACCGGCGGTACTTCTGCCGCGGGCATTGGCGGCGGCGCAGGCGGCGCGGGTAACAGCATCTACATCTACAAAGGTTCCGGCGCTGTTACGGCAACCACCAGCGGCGGCGGTGCAGGCATCGGCGGCGGCAGTGGCGGCGCAGGCGGCACCATCACCATCAACGGCGGCGCTGTTACGGCAACCTCCATCGGTGGCGGTAACAACGCCGCGGGCGGCACCATCGCCATCAGCGGCGGCACGGTTGCCGCAACCGGCGGCATCGGCTACGGCACGGGCGGCTCCGGCGGCACGCTCGCCATCACCGGCGGCAGCATCAATGCCAACACAAATCTGACGCCCACCAACGGCAGCACAACCATTTACCGCAACACCTGGACGCTGGGCAGTCTCGCTGCGCCTCACGCGCTTACGTGGGGCGCCATCAACGGCGTTGCCTGCAACGCCACGCCCGACGCGCCGAACAGCGTGTACGGCATTAGCGACGTGAAAACCGACAACACGGGAAAACTATACTTTTGGCTGCCGCCTTCGGCAGGCGAGGGGTTGGTAATGATGGAGGTAAACGGCGGCTTTTACCGCAATAGTTTTACCCGTGCGGCGGGAGACGCTTCCCAAACGCTCCCGCAATTTACCCCTCCCGCTTTGTACTCCCGCGTTGGAATGGCGGACGGGTACAACTACTATGTGCTGGGCTACTCGCAGGCGGGCGAAAACAACAGCCTGCACATTGGACAGGCTTACACGGCGGGAGACGATGTGGTAACCCTCTTTCCTGCCTCACCGGCAGACGGCGGACCGCCGGTGGTATCTGCCACAAACCGCGGACCGTCAACGGGACAAACGGAAGACCCGTCCGTCTATACCTATCCCGCCTCCTCTTATGCCAACTTGGTGCAAACAACGGTTAGCGAGTACAAAGACAATACTTCAAGCACTACGAACACCCGCTCAGTAACAGGCACCTTCCATTGGCTGAGCACAGCAGAGATGACGCCTCTTCCGAATACTATATCCGTATACTCAGGTATTTATTGGTTGCGCACGTCATCTTCCACTAATAGTGCTCAAGCAATGAGCATGGAGAATTATTTGAGTGGGCGGACTGTTACTCAACCGGGCTACTCCCGCCCTGCCTTCCGCATAAAGATAGCATCTACTGTGTTCAGGCAGGAGCAGGCGCCCATTTCGTTTGCGACTCCCACCCCGTCGCAGGCGTATTCAGCATCGTTCTCCTATCAGCAAACGCCCATAGGCGGCAACGGCAACGGCGCCATCACGTATTCCATCGTGCCGGGCGGCGGCGGCACAACGGCAGTTACGGCGACCATCAACTCGACAACGGGCACAATCACCAACGTAGCGAGACCCGGTACGCTCGTCGTGCAGGCAGTAAAGGCGGGCGATATAAATTATATACAGTCGAACACGACAACTTATACGCTGACGATACCAAGAGCAGGCGGGGCAACAGAGCCGATTGTAAACTCGCGCATTAAAATAGCAGACGGGTACTACTACTACGTGCTGGGCTACTCGCAGGAGAGCCAGAGCACCAGCCTGCACGTTGGCGAGGATTACACGGCGGGCGACGATGTGATAACGCTCTTGCCTGCCGCGCCGGGAGCAGACGGCGGTCCGCCAACGGTAACTGCCACACTCGGCGGTCCGTCATCAGACTATACGGAAGACCCGTCCGTTTACACCTATTCCGTCTCCAGACTTGACGGCTTGGTGCAAACAACTATTGCCGATTACAAAGACAATTCTTCGAGCAATACGAGCAACCGCACCGTAACAGGCATCTTCCACTGGCTGAGTACCGCTGAGAATAACTTGGCTGCTATGTCGTCCTCCTACGCTACCTACTGGCTCCGCACGGCGCATAATATTAACGGGTGGGGGTACAATACTACTATTGGTGGTATTCAAGTTAATCTATTCGATAATCTCTCCCGCCCCGCCTTCCGTATAAAACTTACCGCTGATTTGCTCAAAGAGGGGCAGGCGGCACTTACGTTTCCCGACCTTGCCCCAAGGCTGGAGCATACGTCTTTGTCCGGCACCTACACGCAAACGGCAAGCGGCGGCAACGCCGGCATCGCCACCCCCATCACCTATTCCATTGTGAGCACCACCATCGCGGAGGCGAGCATCAACTCCGCCACGGGTACCATTTCGGGCATCACGCATACGGGCACCATCACCGTCAAGGCGCGCAAAGAGGGCGATGCCACCTACGCCGCCGCCACGGCAACCTACACGCTAACGGTATGGAAAACCAAAGCGGTAGTCCCGCGGTTCTCGCTCGTTGAGATGAAGGACAACTACAAGTACTACGTGCTGGGCTACTCGACAATAGGGGAGGGCAAAAACATGGAGGGGACGGAGGACAACGACCTGCACATCAGCGAGCCTTACACGACGGGCGACAATGCGGTAACGCTCTTTCCCGCCGCGCCGGCAGACGGCGGTCCGCCGGTAGTAATTGCCACATACGGCGGTCCGCGAAACATTCCGTTCGGTCGGGGAGGGAATCCATCGGATTATACCTATAGTGCCTCCTCTTTTGACGGCTTGGTGTCAACGACAATTACTGACTATAAAACGAACACGTCTTCCAATGCTGCAAACCGCACGGTAACAGGCGTCTTCCACTGGCTGGGTAGGCATGGTATTCTTGAGGAGTGGTTTGAAGATGGTAGTTACCATTATATAGATGGTTCAATTCTTGAGTACCCCACACATTTCTGGCTCCGCTTTCCTTCTCATGACATTAATGATCCCTTTACTAAGGGCTTAGTTTATGTTCCTCCTACAGGTGGGAGCGGGTATGACATTCTTTTTCCACTTATAAGTGATGTTACCCTTGCCTCGCGCCCTGCCTTCCGCATAAGCCGCACTTCTACATCGTTCAAAGAGGAGCAGGCGCCGCTGACGTTCACCAATGCCAGCCCGTCGCAGGCATTGTCGTCGTCGTTCACCTACACGCAGGCTGCCACAGGCGGCACCGGCACCGGCGCCATCACCTACACCATTGCGAGCAGCACCGCAGCAGGGGCAAGCATCAACGCAGCCACAGGCACCATCAGCGGCGTAACCGGCATCGGCACCATCACCGTCAAGGCGCAAAAGGCAGGCGACGCTAACTACGTAGCCTCCAACACGGCAACCTATACGCTCACCATTGACAAAATTGTCGTCACCAACACCGCAGGCAGCGCAGCAGTTACCTACGCCGACGCCACCATCGACCTGAGCACCGTGGGCGGTCTGTTCTCCGTTGACGGAAACGCGGGCGCGCGGACGTACACCATCGAAGCGAGCGGCAGTCCCACAGGTGAGGGCACCCTCACTAACGGCATACTCACAGTAACCAAAGCGGGCACCTTCACCATCGGGCTTGCCACAGCAGCCATAGGCAACTACGACGCCTGCGCAATGGTAACCGCCGTGCTCACGGTGGGCAAAGCATCGCAGGCAACCTTTGCCTTTGCAGCACCTACCCCCAACGCCACCTACGCGGCAGTCTTCACCTATACCAACACCGCGCCCACAGGCGGCACCGGCACCGGCACTGTAACATACACCATTATTAGCAGCACCGCAGCAGGGGCAAGCATCAACGCCACCACAGGCGAAATCAGCGGCATAACCGACACCGGCACCATCCAAGTAAGGGCAACCAAAGCAGCAACCGACCTCTACGAGGCGACGACAGCAGACTACACGCTCACGGTTGTCCACAAAGTCATTGACATTGCGGCAATCGCGGGCATCGCCATTCCTGCCTACGGCAGCACGCCTGTAGCCATTATCACCGAAACGGAGCAATACACAGGCACAGTGTCGTGGAATCCCAACCCCGCCACATTCGCTCTTGCCACGCTGTACACGGCAACCATCACGCTAACGCCCAAAACAGGCTACACGCTCACCGGCGTAGCAGCCAACTTCTTCACCGTATCAGGAACAACCGGCGCAACGCACAACGGCACCACCAACCCCGCCGGCAGCAACACAGTAACGGCAACCTTCCCCACCACGACCGGCAGAGCCGCCGTCATCAACACAGGCGGCTCGGCAGCAGTTACCTACGGCGATGGCTCTTTCATCGGCAGCGGCAGCGACATCGACCTGAGCACCGTGAGCGGACTGTTCAACATTGACGGAAACGCAGGTGCGGCGACGTACACCATGGATGCGAGCATCCCCGAAAGTGCGGGCACCATCTCCGGCAGCGTGCTCACGGTAACCAAAGCCGGCACCTTCACCATAGGGCTTACAACGGCAGAAACATTCACCCACGTGGCAGGCGGTACAGTAACCGCCGTGCTCACGGTGAACAAAGCAACGCTCGCCGCCACAGTGAACTTGGCGGGCTGGACTTACGGCTCCGCAGGCACGCCGTCGGTTATCGGCAATACCGGCAGCGGCGCGCCAACCTACTACTACGATGCAACAAGCGGCGGCACCTTTACCAACACCACGCGGCCCACCAACGCAGGCACCTACTACATCAAAGCAACGATTGCAACCACCGACCTCTACGACGCTTTCACCACGCCTGAGCTGCAGTTTACGATAAATAAAGCCGCCGCACCAATCATCACCTACCCCACCGTAGCCAACACCATCACCTACGGCGCAACACTATCAACCGCCACGCTAAGCGGCGGCTCCACAGAATACGGCACCTTCAATTGGACAACCGGCACAATAGTCCCAACCGTCCCCAACACCGGCTACCAAGTAACCTTCACCCCAAGCCCAAACACACTGGCTAACTACAACACAATAACCACCACCACAGCAACAGTAACGCCCACAGTAAACAAAGCAGCGCAGGCAACCCTTGCCTTTGCAACAACTGCCCCCAACGCCACCTACACGGCAGGCTCCACCTACACCCACGCCGCACCCACAGGCGGCACCGGCACCGGCACTGTAACATATACCATCATTACCGGCGGCACCACCGCAGCAGGGGCAACCATCAACCCAACCACAGGCGCAATCAGCGGCGTAACCTCCGCAGGCACCATCCAAGTGGAGGCGCAAAAGGCAGGCGACGACAATTACCTTGCCTCCAACACGGCAACCTACACGCTCACCATTGCCAAAGCCGCCGTAAGCAACACAGGCGGCGGCACGGCGACGGTTACATACGGCGATGCCTCTTTCAGCAGCAGCAACATCAACCTGAGCGGATTGTTCACCATTGACGGAAACGCAGGTGCGCCAACCTACACCATTAATGCGAGCAACCCCGCAGACGCGGGCAGCATCACCGGCGGCATACTCACGGTAACCAAAGCCGGCTCCTTCGCCATAAGGCTTGTAACAGCAGCAACAGGCACCCACTTGGCAGGCGGGATGGTAAGCGCCACGCTCACGGTGAACAAAGCCACGCAGGCAACCCTTACCTTTACAACAAGCAATCCCAGCGCAACCTACGCGGCGGGCTTCACCTACACCCACGCCGCACCCACAGGCGGAAGCGGCGGCGGCACTGTAACATATACCATTGTTAGCAGCGGCACCACCGCAGCAGGGGCAAGCATCAACGCAACCACAGGCGAAATCAACGGCGTAACCGGCACAGGCACCGTCCAAGTAAGGGCAACCAAAGCAGCAACCGACCTCTACGATGAGGCAACAGCGGACTACACGCTCACGGTGAATCCCAAAGTTATTGACATCGCGGCAATAGCGGGCGTTGCCATTCCTGCCTACGGCAATACGTCCGTGGCGAATATCACCGAAACGGCGCAGTACACAGGCACAGTGTCGTGGACTCCCAGCCACGCCACATTCGCGTATGCCACGCCGTACACGGCAACCATTACGCTAACGCCCAAAGCAGGCTACACGCTCACCGGCGTAGCAGCCAACTACTTCACCGTAGCAGGCACAACCGGCGCAACGCACAACGGCACCACCAACCCCGCAGGCAGCGGCACAGTAACGGCAACCTTCCCCGCCACAACCAGCAAAGCCGCCGTCAGCAACACCGCAGGCGCAGCAACAGTTGTGTATGGCGATGCCTCTTTTAGCGGCAACACGCTCGACCTGAGCACCCTCGCCACCCTGTTCACCATTGACCCGCAAGCAGGCACGGCGACCTACACCAAAGAAACAAGCGGCACTCCCACAGGCGAGGGCACCCTCACCGGCGGCATACTCACGGTAACCAAAGCCGGCACCTTCACCATCGGGCTTGCAACGGCAGCAACAGGCACCCACGCGGCAGGCGGGATGGTAACCGCTGTGCTCACGGTGAACAAAGCGGCAGCGCCAATCATCACCTACCCCACCGCCGCCAACACCATCACCTACGGTCAGCCACTATCCGCCTCCGCGCTAAGCGGCGGCACCACAACATACGGCACCTTCAATTGGACAACCGGCACCACCGTCCCAATAGTCCCCAACACCGGCTACCAAGTAACCTTCACGCCAAACGCAAACACACTGGCTAACTACAACACAATAACCACCACCACAGCAACAGTAGCACTCACAGTAACCCCCGCAACGCTGACGGTAACGCCCAACGCAGGACAAAGCAAAATCATAGGCACCCCCAACCCCGCCGCCTACACCTACACAACAAGCGGCTGGCAGAACGGCGACGGTGCAAGTCTGCTGAGCGGCGCACTCGACCGCGCCACCGGCGAAAATGTGGGCACCTACGCCATCACGCAGGGAACGCTGGATGCAGGCGATAACTATACGATTGACTTCACGCCGGGCGTAACATTTGAGATAAAGCCCGCCACAAGCGACAACACGAAAGTAAGCACAGTAGCAGTGAACGGCACTACGCTGCCGCCAGGCACAACCAACTTCTACCTTGCCGACTGCGGCACCACCTCTGCGCAAATCACCGTCACTCCGGAAGAAAGCACCTCGCAGGTGATATACGACGGCACGCCGGGCAGCACGTTCTCTATTGGCATCGCCCGCGCCGACATACACGAAGTAACGTACACCGTGCGCTCCACAGACGGCAGCGAGCGGACGTACACGCTGCAAATCGAACGCCGCTTTGCCTTTGCCGACATCGTAGGAATGAAGTTCAACAACGTGCTCTATGTGAACAACAACCCTGCCAACAACGGCGGCTACACGTTCAAGAACTACCGTTGGTTCAAAAATGGAGATTTGATAGGCGAAGAACAGGTGTACAGTGCAGGCGACAACAGCACCGACCTGCTCGACCCCACCGCCGACTACAGCGTAGAAGTAACCACCAAAAGCATCAATGGCATAGCCGTAGAGAAGGTGCTGCACGTCTGCCCCGACAGGGTAATCCTGGATGCGACATTGTTGCGAGCCTACCCAAGCCCCGCCCCAAGCGGCACCACAGTAACGGTTGAGAGCGGAGCCGCAGACGGCAGTGTGATACGCATCTACAATATGCAGGGCACCATCGTGGGCACGCAGACCTTAGTTGGCAACAAATCACAGCTATCTCTCCCGCCGTCTTCCGGTGTGTATCTGATAACAGTGGATGGGGAAAGTATTAAGATAAAGGTGGAATAGTTATGAGTTATAGGACTGTTGTTGTTATTGCTGCGATGTGTTATGTGGTAACGGTTGCGATGGCGCAACAGTCGCGACACGAGTTTTCGTTTGTTGCCGGAGGTGGCTTATCAACATTGAACTACACCCCCGCCGCCGGCAATGCCAATCTCGGCTTTGGCGGCTTTGCCGGGTTAGGCTACACTTTTCGCTTCAGCGAGCACTGGGGCATCGGCACAGGCGTAGAAGCCGCACTGTTCAACGCACAATGCACGCTGAACCCGCTGAGCGAAACCTACCTGCGCAACGATGGCACGGAAGATTTTGACTACACCTACACGCTCTCAGGCTACCACGACAAGCAGCAAGCAATCCTGCTGAACATTCCGCTGATGCTACACTTCCAAACGGGCAGGTTCTACGCAGCATTGGGTGGCAAGGCAGGCATCCCGCTAAGCGCAAAGTTCAACAGCAGCGCGGACAAACTGACCACCTCAGGAAAATACGCCTCAGGCGATTATGTGCTGAACAAACCAAAGTTTAAGGGCTTAGGCGAGTTCAGCGACTTGAACCACCAAGGTGATTTGGCATTGAAAACCGCATTTTTCGCATCGGCAGAAGCAGGCATAAGGTGGCGATTGAACGACAAATTCGACCTCTCCACCGGACTGTACGTCGATTATGGCATAAACAGCATCCACCCAGCTGCCACCACGCCTCTGATTGACTATTCCGGCAGTGCCGACTACCGCCCCAATTCGGCAATAGCATCCACCAACGCCGGCAAACCTGTTGTCGACAAACTGACCCCACTCGCAGCAGGCCTCAAGATAGGGTTGATATTCGGCACAGCCAAACCCCCTAAATCCCCCCCGGAGGGCTTTCCCGCCGCTCCCGCCACGTCTTCCGCTCCCCCTGCAC
>NZ_BBRU01000256.1:0-569 GCF_001431085.1 Candidatus Symbiothrix dinenymphae | reverse complement strand
CACAAAACCCATTACCCCAACGCGATGCGTTGGGCTGGGATATGCTGGGCTTTCAGCCCGTAATGAAATCTTCCGACCACGACTGGGCGATGCCCTACGCTATTGCTACAAGGCTTTCAGCCTTAACTACTTTTAAAAATACAGCAGGGAGCTAAAAAACTCCCTCTGCAAGCGCACGATCCGAAGAACAGCTAAATACCTTCCGGTATCTGGGCGCAAAGGTACAACATTTTTTTGAATCCACCAAACATTTTTATTTTTTTTACGGTTTTGCTTCCGTCTGCTACCCCGTATGGGGTACAATTTCGATAACCCCGTACAAGCGAAGCGCAGTGCGGGGTATAAGGCACCACCTCTCCTCGTTTTTCGCCCTGAAAGGGCAACATATCCCAGCCCAACGCGATGCGCTGGGCTTTCAGCCCGAACCGTCATTGCGGGGCTTTCACCCCGAACCGTCATTGCGGGCTTGACCCGCAACCCCCTGAAAATGAGGTGAATGTTGTGCTACAGAGCGATGTAGAACAGGGGATTGCGGGTCAAGCCCGCAATGACGGTTCGGGGTGAAAGCC
>NZ_BBRU01000255.1:0-570 GCF_001431085.1 Candidatus Symbiothrix dinenymphae | reverse complement strand
TTTTGATAATCGGGTGAATATTGATAGGTTGATTGTCAATATTCGTTTTTGTGCTTCTCGGGGGGCGCAACTTGTGGTGTTGCAGGAGTTGCATAATGGGTTGTATTTTTGTCAGACGGAAAATACGCAGGCTTTTGATGGTAGCGAAACTATTCCCGGAGCATCTACCGACTTGTTTGGGCGATTGGCTAAAGAATTGGGCATTGTGCTGGTGCTGTCGTTGTTTGAAAAGCGCACCGCCGGCGTTTATCACAACACCGCCGTGGTCATTGAGCGCGACGGCACCATCGCGGGCAAATACCGCAAAATGCACATCCCTGATGACCCTGCCTATTACGAAAAATTCTATTTCACCCCCGGCGACTTGGGATTTCAACCCATACAGACCTCGCTGGGCAAGTTGGGCGTGCTCATCTGCTGGGACCAATGGTACCCCGAAGCCGCCCGCCTGATGGCATTGGCAGGTGCCGAACTGCTAATCTACCCCACCGCCATAGGTTGGGAATCGACAGACCCGGAAGCCGAAAAAATACGCCAACAAACAGCATGGCAGGTGGTGCAACAAGGGCA
>NZ_BBRU01000254.1:0-572 GCF_001431085.1 Candidatus Symbiothrix dinenymphae | reverse complement strand
GTGTTGCAGGTGGGCAGTCAGCAACGCTCCGACGCAGAGTTTCAGCGGGCGATAGCCCTGATTCGCGGCGGCGCCTTGGGTCATGTGGAAAGTATTTACGCCGAAGTAGGCGATACTCCCACACCACTTAATTTGCCCGAGCAACCTGTTCCGTCAAATCTGAACTGGAACCAGTGGTTGGGACCTTTGAATGACCCTAAAATACATTATCATCCGAATTTATGTCCGCCGATATCTCTGGACCCTGACAAGAATGAAACTTTATGGGGGGCTTGGCGCTGGTACCGCGAAACAGGCAACGGCTATACAGCCGATTGGGGCGCCCACATGTTCGATATCGCGCAGGCAGCCATTGGAATGGACGGCTCAGGTCCTTGCGAATTTATCCCCAAAGGCTACAAGGGTGCGAAATATCTTACCATGAAATACGCCAATGGCATCGTTATGACCGAACAGCCCTTCGGCGACAAAGCAGGTGGAAAAGGCTTACGCTTCAATACCACCAACAAGGGATGGCTCAAAGTGGCGAGAGGCTATATTGAATGTTCCGATAAGAAACTTCTTACCAAAGT
>NZ_BBRU01000253.1:0-573 GCF_001431085.1 Candidatus Symbiothrix dinenymphae | reverse complement strand
ATTTCAACTCTGTCACTATCGCTACTCCGTCTTGCTGCAACACGGCATCTATACGTCCCCGGTTGGTCATCTTTTCGCTCTGAATATTGAACCCCAGCATGGTCATCCACAGTTGAAAGATGATGTGATAAAAGGCTTCATTTGCTAAATTTTGCGCTTCCGCTTTGGCTTCGTTTTTCGCCTTGGATGGCTTTAAAGTGTAAGGAACGTCGGCAAGCATGATACGCATATTATTTGTAAAGCCTTTCGCATCGAAAGCAAGGATTTGTTTCAACATTTGTCGTCCAAGTGCCGACATTTTTGAAAGAGGATAGTTGGTATATGCACTTAACAGATGTTCCATCAGCGACACTCTCACTTCCTGATTGGGAACTCCAAGCGTGTATTCAGGCTCTCCATTAATCATTTCTTTGTTTTTGACCGTCAGATAACCTGTCTGAAATAATAAAGGCACATCATCAAGCGCATCCGGATCGTAACTGTCAAAAGCCGATGAATCAGCAATAACAGGTTCTAATACGGTTTTGGCAAGACCGTGTTTTTTGAGACGATTAATCAAAAAAGTGGGCGTAC
>NZ_BBRU01000252.1:0-577 GCF_001431085.1 Candidatus Symbiothrix dinenymphae | reverse complement strand
TAATAATGCGATATATGGAAGAGAATATGTATAACTAAATATAGGTTGCATGCTTTATTTTCAAATAAAGAGAATTTCTCATTTTACACTCTTTCATATCTCCACTTGAGCATTTCGGTCAATATTTCGCTTTTTAATTTGCAAAACAAACATTTGTGGCAATATACTCTTTAATTTTTGCTTAACAAAATATAAAATACAAAAAAGCGTGAACCCTATCTTAAATTTCATTGTATACTCTATTCCTTTTATTTTTGCATCCTCTCGTTTTACACGGATAGCATCCTTACTTATTCCTGTTTCGGCATCAAACGCAACTACAATAACAGGTACATGCAAAAAAAGCTTGTCGTTTTGATAACACCACCGGAAGAAATCATAATCACCACTACTTTTGAAACAGATATCAAACTTGCGCGCCTTCATTAATTTTGTTGAAACAAATGTAGCCTGATGACCAAATGCTCAAGTGGAGATATGAAAGAGTGTAAAATGAGAAATTCTCTTTATTTGAAAATAAAGCATGCAACCTATATTTAGTTATACATATTCTCTTCCATATATCGCATTATTATTA
>NZ_BBRU01000251.1:0-586 GCF_001431085.1 Candidatus Symbiothrix dinenymphae | reverse complement strand
GCTATTTGGCGCAGGAGCATTTGAATGAGTTTGGGTTAATAAATTTGAATGCGCGAATATATGACCCTGCTTTGGGGCGGTTTATGGAGATGGATCCTTATGTGCAGATGCCGGATTTTACGCAGTCGTATAATCGGTATGCGTATGGGTTGAATAATCCGTTTAAGTATACAGACCCTGATGGAGAATTCTTTTTTTCATTGTTCTTAGGTCCTGTCGGGGCTGTTTTAGATGGAATGTGCTGGGGTGCGGTTATTGGAGCCGGAAGTGGTGCCGTGGCTTATACTGTGGGGGCTGCAATTTCCGGTAATTGGAGCTGGAGTGGTTTTGGCAATGCCTTTGGTATGGGTGCCGTTGGAGGAGCCTTAGGAGGAGGTTTCGGAGCCTTGGGAGGAATAGGTGTGTTGGGGTCTTTTGGAAATACTTTAGGATACAATGTGTTAAGTCAAGCCGCAAATAATGCTATAACAAACACCATGTTCGGTAACGATTTAACTTGGGGTAGTGTGGCAGGAAGTCTTGCCGGGGGATTACTTGGTTCTGCTCTTCCTAATTTTAGTGCAATGGAAGGTGGAGCGTTCAAAAA
>NZ_BBRU01000250.1:0-589 GCF_001431085.1 Candidatus Symbiothrix dinenymphae | reverse complement strand
ACGGTACTGCGACTCCAAAATACAGCGAGCAGAAAATCTATTCCACCGCTCGGGGAGAAAATCCGATGATTTATCCCAATGTCAATTGGTATGATGCGCTGTTCAAGCAGCAGACCACCAACACCAAAGCCAACCTGAACGTTTCAGGCGGTGGCACGGTGGCTACCTACTATGTTGCCGGAGGATTCGAGAACGAAACAGGCTTGCTGAAAGTGGACGGGCGGAACAATTACAACAACAATATTGATATCAACCGGTTCCATGTGCGGAGTAATGTCATTTTCAAACTGACCAAAACCACCACATTGGACACCCGTATTCAGGGACGTTTCGAAAAATATACCGGTCCATACAACACTGATCAAAAATACACTGCAGCAAGTAACATCTTCAAAACGGTGATGAATACCAATCCGGTGGATTTTCCTGCTGTATATGAGCCGGACGAAGCCAACACATGGACAAAAAACATCCTGTTTGGAAGTATTTTTCCATCCGGAGGTGGTGCTCCCCGCTCCAACCCTTATGCAGAAATGGTGCAGGGATATGAAACTCGGGACGAAAGTACGCTCACCACACAGGTGACACT
>NZ_BBRU01000249.1:0-593 GCF_001431085.1 Candidatus Symbiothrix dinenymphae | reverse complement strand
ATCCTTGACATAAGTACGCACTTCGTAAGTGACAGTATCCAAACCGCGAACAGAGCCTGTGCCGTCAACCAACTTGCTATATATCGGTTCCATTGGTTGATAGTCGCCTAAGGAATCTTTTTGCTCCATGAAGATGCCTATTTCGGCGCGGGCAGGATTCGTCCAGTTGACCTGAAAACCTCCAAAATCGTTAATTAAATTCAGCGTACTGCCAATACTAACAACCGGCGGCTCTAAGGGAGTGACGGAAATGCTAACCGGCTCCGATTCGTTACGGCTGCGGTCAACGGCATAGAGTTTGACTTCACGCGCCGAAGTATTGCCGAAGCCTTCTATCGTCACACTGTCGCAATAAACAGAAGCGATGGTTTCGGACGGGGTCGAATCGTTACGTAAATAGACTGCTTTGATATAGAGCAAATCGTCGTCGTCGGGCAGCGTATAGCTTAGCACGGCACCGCCGGGGATAGCTTGCTTAACAACAACATTATCAACCTTTCCGGGAGGCGTGCCATCAACAGGCCATTGCCCTATCACTTCCTCCTTGCATCCTGATAAACAGAATAACATAACCAGGGTGCACGCTACAAGGG
>NZ_BBRU01000248.1:0-594 GCF_001431085.1 Candidatus Symbiothrix dinenymphae | reverse complement strand
CCCTTCCACCACAGGTATCTGTGCCCCCACTTCTGTGGCAAATCCCTCTGCCTGTGCCTGAATAAAACCTAATATGTTCATACGATTTAAAATTTTTGTGCAAAGGTACGAAATAGTTATGAGTTATGAGTTATGAATTATGAATTATGAGTTTTTTTTCCACGGGAGGTTACCGGACGGCTCGCGGGAGGTTTCAAACAGCCGCTTTTTTGCCAACCCTTCGTACTCGGTGCCGGGCTGACCATAATTGCAGTAAGGCTCGATGCTGATGCCGCCGCGTGGGGTGAAAAAGCCTGTTACTTCGATGTATTTGGGCTGCATCAGGCGCACCAAATCGTTGAGGATGATGTTTACGCAATCTTCGTGGAAAGCTCCGTGGTTGCGAAAACTGAACAGATAGAGCTTCAAACTCTTGCTCTCCACCATCTTGACGGCGGGGATGTAGTCGATGCGGATGGTCGCAAAGTCGGGCTGCCCGGTGATGGGGCACAGGCTTGTGAACTCCGGACAGTTGAGGCGCACCCAATAGTCGCGCTCAAAGTGCTTGTTATCAAATGTTTCCAGCACCTCCGGCGCATAATTTTGTGCGTATGC
>NZ_BBRU01000247.1:0-595 GCF_001431085.1 Candidatus Symbiothrix dinenymphae | reverse complement strand
CCTCTCCTTTTTCTCAGGGGCGGTCCCCGCCCAAAAACCCGCGTGGGGATGGCCCCTCAAGCCGCGACCCACCGGCTGCCCAATGCGGTGGCCGTTACGAAAATTGCTAATACCTGCCACTCCCGCCAACTTCTGCGACAGCGAAAGCCCCGATATTTCCGCACTGTTAGTCAAATTTAATTTCGTAACATTAGCCACACTCTTGTCCTCCAATTTGGAACGGCTACCCGCACAACCACCTCCTCCAAATCAAAATGCGCGTGAGATTGCGCCGGCAAAGTGTACGGCACCACGCACAGCAACAAAATAATCGCCATCTGAACAACAGTATTGCTTCTTTTTTGCTTATCCACAACATCAATCTGTCGCCACACCTCACACAGACCGTCAAAGTTGATTCCGGCATTTGCGGGACTTGTGCTTGGCAAAGAAATATAGTTAATGCAGGGTTTTCGGGTGAAATATTTGTCCTGACTTTGACAATGCGTCACCCAAATTGAAGTTAAGCGTACGAGAACCCCATATTTGAATCAAAAAATAATTTTTAGGGCATTTATGCGATTCTCAGACGCTCAAAATGCCTTGCGTCACCCAA
>NZ_BBRU01000246.1:0-9165 GCF_001431085.1 Candidatus Symbiothrix dinenymphae | reverse complement strand
GCCCACCATATCCTCTCAACGCAGCCTTTTCCGACTTTCCACCTCTTGCAACACACTCATTTGCTGGATGGCTATTTGGTTTAGTTTCACCAGACGCTCGCTTTGCGCCAGCCCGTCATCAATGAGTTTTGAATGCTATATCTTTATGTGCATAAGTGCCACCATATCTGCCTGATTTTGAGATTAAACCGATAGCGTTAGTCCGGTCTATCCACTTTTGTGGCGACAATGTAAAAGCATTTAATCCGGCATCTTTTCTAAACCCCTCGAATTCGAGGGGTTTAAACGGGTTTTACTTCATCAAATCGCTAACAATCAAACAATTATGCCAAAAAAGCTGCATTTTGTAGCAACTAATATTTAAGTATTTTTAACATTTAATTATTTGGTTGATAATAAAATAATGTGTACTTTTGTAGCCTCAAACGAAATTGATATGTATATACAACGCAATCGTACGAAAGGGAAGGCAGGGAAAATCTATACTGCCACGCTTCTTTGCCATAAATATCGCGAAGAAGGCAAGGTGAAAACGAAAGTTCTTTGCAATCTTTCGCTACTTCCGGAAGAAACAATAGTGGGCATTGAACGGATGTTAAAGTCTGATAAAGAGGGACTTATACCGATTAAAGAAGTTGCTGTCGGCAAGTGTACTGATTACGGCTATCTGTTTTTTGTGCACCAAATAATGAAACAATTGCGGATAGACGAGGTGCTGGAAAAGACACTTCCGAGCACGCATGCCGCCCTTGTGATGAGCATGATTTTGGGCAAATTGGTTACCGGAGGCAGCAAATTGAACATCTACAACTGGCTGAATCGGGAGCCGTATATTGCTGATTTACTTGGATTTAACAAGCCAAATATGAAAGTGGACGATTTGTACAGTGCTTTGGGTGCACTTGCGTTTCGCCGAACAAAGGTGGACAAAAAGTGGTTTCAATATCACAAGGTCGCCGGTCGCCGCATCTACCTGTACGACATCACCAGCACCTATTTTGAGGGTACGCAGAATGAATTGGCGGCGTTTGGGTACAATCGGGATAAGAAAATGGGAAAAATGCAGATTTGCATTGGTTTGATTAGCGATGCGAATGGTTTTCCGCTCAAAGTGGAGGTTTTCAAGGGCAATACAGCCGATAGCACCACGGTTCCCGAGCAGATAAAGTTGCTAAAAAATGAATTTGGCGTTGATGAGGTCATCTTTGTTGGCGACCGCGGCATGCAAATTATTCACCATCTGAATGCAAATGAGTGTGTTGCAAGAGGTGGAAAGTCGGAAAAGGCTGCGTTGAGAGGATATGGTGGGCGCTTCGCTTGTACGGGGTTATCGAAATTATACCCCATCCGGGGTAACTGGTCACCGTAAAATTTTGAGGCATCTGCCCGGATTTCAATGCTGTATTTCCCGGCAGACAGATAATTATAGGGGCGCACACACAGGTGCGCCCCTACAATTTCCTATCTACGGTCTGCTAATCCGTATAAATATCCAACCGCGAGAGCGAATTATAGGGAGCTCTATTGCCATCGGGCAGGTACAGCAGCAGATAGCGTCCGCTAGTATCAGTGCCCGACGGTATGTCAAGCGTTTCACTTTCATACAAGGGAGAAGAATCGTATGTGAAAAGAACATTTCCAAGATATTGCCAAGGCGCGACAACAGGATTGGCCGGGGCATCCAGGGTAGCACTGACATAAATGTTGACGTTTTTCGTATCTGTATTACCTAAGCGACGAAAGAGTTCTATTTTAACGATATTACTGTGCGACTTACCCATGTCAACAACAATCCAATGTGGATACTGATGAACTGTACCCTGATACCCTGAATGCCAAAAAGTAGTCGGATCATCGGTGAGTATGGATTGCATACCTCCGCCGTCGTTTACCTGTTCTGACGAACAGAGAACCGCGGTCATGTGGGCTTTATTCAATAGAATGATTGCGGGGAATGGAGTTTCGTATTGCTGCCAAGCCGTATAAAAAGTATCAATGGCAGTCGGTTCAGGCAGAAAGGAAGAGCGGTAAGTCACTTGGGATGCCGATTTTGCATTCGGCAAGATAGTAGTAGTGGTATCAGCCGGTGTTGTAACGACTGAGTCAAGATTGTCGTTCTTCCGATAGCTAACTTCTTTACTATATAAACCTTCTGACTTCAATGACCATTGTAACATTCCGCCGTCATCGGAGAGCGCAATCCGACGCATGGGTTGGTTCGATAATGAACTTTGATACATTGCCCCGTAGGCAGTGCCAAAGCCGGTGCTAGGCAGAGAGCGGTTTCCGTGAGCATCGGTAGAATAGACTGTAAAATTGTACCCCTTTTCTTCCTCCAACGGCACAGAGACATATACCGTATCTGCACCGGCAGAAAGCGGTGCAGGAAGCAAATAGATGAGTGAATCCTGCGCGTTGTTCCAATACACATCTATGCTTTTTGTATTGGGCGAATTATAAAATGCTATTTTCACCACTACCCTATCTTTTCCTGCCAAAAATTCAACAGACTGGGGCGGGGGCAGATAAACTATTTCGCCGCCTTCGACATATTTTTGATGGAAATCCATCATGCCGTCACATGCCGTTAATGTAATACCGGCAAGTACTGTAATTACTATTTGTTTCATTGTTTTCATTGTGTTTAATTTTTAATTTTTAATTTTTAATTTATTCATCGTATGTCCCAAAAAAGGTAAATTCAGCTATATGAACATATTGTTTATTTTCCCATGTTGCAGCTGAAGAAGGATGCTCGAATCGCAGATAACGTGTCGGTGGCATATCACGCGGAAAATCAAAGCTAAATCCTCGCGCTGCTACACGATTATCGGCTGAGGTGGACTCTATTCCAGCCAATCCCGATGGTTTGATTTCTGTGAAGGTCGCAATTTTTTGCCACTCACTCGCAATTGCGCTTTGAGAAATAGTTTCGGGAATATTCCTAAATACATCAAAATATTTCGGGTTGCCGTTGACGTAATAAGTAGCCATTAACCGATTGTGCACCACCAGTCGACTCAGTTGCGCTTTTTTGCCTAAATCAATGGTATAGCGGACAGGCATACTACTGGGCCGCGAATGCATGATAGTAGAAACATCATCATCAAGCAGGGATTCTTCAAGGAAACCCCAACCGTCCAGCCATGAGTCACCGGGATTTAAATGTACAAGGCTCATGAGTTTTTTGTCTAATTTGTCTTCTTGAAGCGGCGTAAATCCCTCGGGCGAAGTAATCATGTCGGAGGCATTTCCAAAATTATCACTGACTACTAACCCGAATTGTCGCGGTTCGGCTGCATATCCATGAATGATATAATTCACCGTATCTTTATTCGAAGTGAAAATGCTTGCCGTTTGCATTTTGCCATTGCTATCCGGAGTCAAAATTTCAAACGTCAACGTGGTTGAATCCGTATTGACCCAACTAAAATTAGCTCCCCCAAAGTCAGGTTCAATCTTGACGGATTTTACCGTTTTATTTAACGGAGATTCAAGCGGCTGAAACGGCACGGTTACAGGGTCTGACAACTCTTGAGCACGATTAACGGCATAAAGTTGAGCCTCATGCAGCAAGGTATCGGCAAAACCTTCCAATACCAAGTGATTGTCATAATAGAAGGCAGAAGCTTCCCGTTTTGTGCCGTTGGTGATGGTATATACCGCTTTTATTGCCAACAAATCCTCAGAATCGGGAATCCGATAGAAAATATCAGCACCTCCGGGCAATCGATTGACTGTCACCTCAGTAACCACACCCGGTTTGCCATGACTGCTATCAGTAGGTCCCAGCACCTTTTCCTCGCATGCAACCAGTGCAAGCGTCGTAATACATAATACTAAACATCTATTTTTCATATTCTTTAATTTTTTAAATTATTAATTTCTAATTTCTTTTGTCTTGAACCGTGATTTTGTCAAGATTTTCAAGATTACCAAGATATTCGTATATTTGTATTCATCATGCTAATCTTGTAAATCTTGTAAAAATCATGGTTCAGACAATTAATACCCCGGATTTTGTATGAGTTGCGGATTCTTAATTAAATCGCTCTCAGGAATCGGGAAAAAGTAATCGCGCTGTACAAATCGTTGGATATACACCGTCGTTGGAGTGTAATAGCCTCCTTCATCCGTTGCTTTCACGTTCCAGCCCTGTACTACCCGGTTCTGCTCTGTCCTTGCGGTCATCCAGCGGCGGCTGTCCCAATAGTCCTGCCCTTCCAAGGCCAGTTCTATTTTCCTTTCGCGTTGGATAATCTCACGCATCCCTGCTTTTGTCAAAGGCTTAGCCGGAATGGTAGAATAATCTCTCCAACTCTCAACGACACCTTTCAATCCGGCACGCGCTCTCACTGAATCAATTAACTCATATACTTTAGGGTCAGGAGCTCCCCAATCGCCCACTGTACATTCGTTGAGCGCTTCTGCATAGAAGAGCAACAGACCTGAATAGCGCAGGTCAGGAGCCTGATAACCCTGAACTTCATAATAGTTTGCATCATTAAAATGACTTACAAAAGGGCTTAATTTCTTGGGGAAATAACCGGTAGCATTGTAATTGTTTAATGCGCGGAAAGAAGAATAACGACCCCAAAAATTATTCAAATAAGGAGTCTCCTCATCGGTATGAAGCTTATAGGTATTGCCCCACCATTTGCCACGGTCAAAACCCAATGAAGCGTAAAAACGGGGTTCCCGTTCAAAGTTCATTTCTGCGGTTTTTTGCCCTTTTTGAATATAATATTGATGGTCATCTTCGCCCTCACGCACTGCGAAGCGATTGGCATAGCGTCCGCTGTTGAGCCATGCCGTATCCTGCTCAATGGGAACTCCATGGTTGGAATAAAACAAATCAACGGTAGAAAACGGTACACCCAGTCTTCCCGTTACGTTGGAATTACCGGTCTCTACTTGAGCTTGAGCAGCTAACTGCATATCATTCCCGACCCAACCGGATGTATTGCCCCAGATTACTTCCATATTGGAAGCCCAGAGTTCGGCCAAAGAATTGCGCAAGACATTTACCCGGCGTGTAGTATCCGAAATCTTCATTTGTGTAACGTAGTCGGAAGATTGATACAGCCGTACTCCGCCTGCGTCACAAGCCTCAAATGCAATACGGCAAGCTTCGGCAGCCTTTGTCCATCGGTTCGGGTCTTCGGTTTGGTTGAAGAAATGCTCGCCGTTATGGTCCAGAAAGTCGCTATACTCCGTATTGCCGTTGAACAACGGACTTGCCCAATATACCAATACTTTAGCTTTTAAGGCGCAAGCGGCTACATGAGTGAAGCGCCCCAATTCGGAAGTTTTATTGGCAATCGCTATAGGCAAGGCCTCGCTGTTAATCACTTCGTCCAACAATTGAATGATATAGGCAAAGCATTCGTCCACTTTTTCGCGATAGACTTTCACTCCCTGTACGGATGCACTCGTAGAAGTAGTTTCCCGCAAGGGGCAAATCGGTCCATATTGACACAACAACCAGAAGTGCATATAGGCCTTCAGGGTTTTTGCTTCTGCTATCTCCCTGTTTCTTTCCCCAATGGGCAAATCCGTCACTTGTTCGATATTGTCCAGAAACGTATTACATTCCTGAATACCGGCATAAAGCGACCGTGAGCCGGCGCCATCGGTACCTCCCCAATACTGATAATGGGCAGCCCTCGCAGTATTGTTACCCAACGCCACTTGCATGTGGGGTTCATTTTGCCACTCCTTGTTTGACACCATCTCCATAGAGCCTGTCCAGGCAGGATTGGTTGTAAAATTACCCATTCTGGGAAGTGCCCAATAACAACTGCCCAAGTATTGCATCGCCGTAAATCGGTCGGCAAATGCACTTTCAACGGTAGGTATATTGTCCGGCGTTACATCCAGATAATCATCACACGATGGAAAGAGTACCATCACCGCAACTATGAATGTACAGACGTGGCGCGCTACCAATGTACAGACGTGGCGCGCCACGTCTCTACTAATAAATTTTCTAATTGATTTCATATTCTTTATTTTTTTTTTATTTAAAATCCTACATTAAGTCCCACATTAATCACTCTTTGCAGCGGATAGCCTAAGCCATTACCTGCCATTTCGGGGTCCCACAGCTTGAAAGCGCTCCAGCACAACAAGTTGCTTCCGCTAAGATAGATGCGTAAATTGCTCATTTTCATCTTTTCTGACACTTTGCGGGGGAGGGTATAGCCCAATTCTACCGATTTTAAGCGGATAAACGTTGCATCCTGCATAAACCAGGTGCTGCGTACCGTATTGTTTTCAATAGGAGTATTGGCTAAACGAGGCCAAAAAGCATACACATTGCGATTACTTTCCGACCAGTAACTGTCGGCTATCACCTGTAAAACGGCATTTTGCCCTTCTTTACCGTCATTGCCACTACCGTCGTAAGAACCGTCGAGAAACGGCTGTATGCGCCCATTGCCGTCGTTGTTCAGCCAGAAGGACTGGCGTGCCGAGCCTTGAAAAAAGAATGAGGCGTCAAAATCTTTGATTCCTGCCGACAAGCCAAAACCGTAATTGATTTCAGGGACGGTGGGATAGCCGATAGGCACCATGTCCAACTCCGATATTCTACCATCCCCGTTGATGTCGCGATATTTGATGTCGCCGCCCATGACAGTACCAAACTCTTGTTGAGGCGAACCGGCAACTTCCATATCATCGACAAACAAACGCTCGGCAATATATCCGTATTCGGTACTGATATTTTGACCTATTTTCGACAGCCAGGGCGTGGCACTGTAGTCAGGCTCTTCCCACGAAAGAATTTCACTGGTAGCATACGTAAAGGTGCCTCTACCACTGAGCCAGAAATTGGGATTGAACACTTTTTCGTAATTCAATTCCAAATCAACGCCTTGTCCTCTCGCCTCACCAAGATTAGCTTTTACTGCGGGAAGGATACCCATGGTTGCCGGAATAGTACGGTCGAGCAATATATTGGTCCTTTTTTCGTTGAAGACGTCAATATTCGCCGAGAGTCCGTTGACAAACGCTACTTCTAATCCAATATTGGTCTTATAGGATTTTTCCCAACCAATCTCGTCGTTGGCATAGCGCGAAACTTCTACACCTCTCACTTGTCCACCGCCCGTCAGTCCCCAACGGGTATTTTTGTCTATATCCATATCCACTTTCGAGAGATAATAGAAACGGTCTTCATTGCTGCCAATAGCGTCATTTCCTACCAAGCCATACGTTCCTTTCAATTTCAACTGGGAGACAACTTCTTTAACCGGTTCGAAGAACTGTTCGTTGGAAATCATCCATGCAGCACCTATAGAAGGGAAAAATCCCCAGCGATTTTTCTTGGAAAACCGCTCGGAGCCATTGTAGCCAAAGTCAAATTCGCCAAAATAGCGCGTGTCATAGTCGTAGGCAAATCGTCCCGAAACGCCCAGATTGCGGTTGGGCAAAGATAATTGCAGGTCGTCGGCAAGTCCTACTTTCTGCTGACGCATGATATAGACCAACAGTCCATTAATATGATGCGCTCCGGCAAAGGTGTTGTTGTATTCCAACGCCGATTCCAAATAAAAGGTCGTATTGATGTTTCTATTTCCCGGGTTATAATCGAGATCTTCGCCGCCTTCGTTCGGATTCAGCCGCCAAAGACTATACGTGTTGTCCGACATATCATATTCATTGACATTATAGTAAAATGGTTTGTATGAACGGGATACCGAAAATTCGGAAAAACGGTTCATATTGACCATCACCCTGAAAGTCAAACCCTTAGTCAACATTTCTAAATCCTGTTTCACTTCAAACTGCGTGAGGGTCATGTTGGTACTGTAATCCTTGTAGCCTCGCTGCGCTTCGGCATACGGATTTAAGTAATTGCCGGTACCATAATTGCCAAACAAAATATGCTTCGCATAAGCATACTGCTCATCCGGCTCGTAGTAGGGCTTGAACAACACCGGATTTGCCTGCATCACTTTTTTATACATGTCAGCACCTCCGTCAATGGGACCGGTATATTCGTCAAAAGCGGAACTAAGCCTGAATATCAACTCGGTTGATTTAGTCAGATTCACGTTCACATTGGTACGAATAGCATATTTGGTCAAACTGATATTGGTGTTAAAATTGTTTCGGTTATCAATTTTCAAATTGCCGTTATCCTGTGTGATGTTGGCGGCCACATAATAGCGCGCAACTTTTCCACCGCCGCTGATGCTCAAATTGGCGCGTTGGTTGCTGATAACATCGTCAAACATGGTGCTATACCAGTCTGTAGCAGGATAAAGATTGGGATAAAGCCCCTGTTCCGTCATTCGAATTTGTTCCGGCAGATACATCGGCACACCATTCGAATTGCGCGTCAATATCGCTTCATTTTGCATCTTCATGAAAGTGACGGGGTCAGCTGTGGCAATCTTTTTCGTGGGGCTGGAAAAGGAATTTTCTACGCGGACATTCACTCGTACGCTTCCTTCCTTTCCTTCTTTGGTCGTCACCATGATAATACCGTTTGCACCACGCGCACCGTAAAGAGCCGTTGCAGTGGCATCCTTCATGATGGAGAAAGAGGCAATGTCGTCCGTATTGAGTCGGGCGAGGTCGTCGGTGCCCAATTCCACCCCATCAATCAGGATGAGTGGGTCTTTCTTGGCGTCAGCACCGAAGGTGGTGATACCGCGAATAAAGAAGTTGGCATTGTTTTGCCCCGGCTCGCCGCTTTGCTGGTAGGAAATCAATCCTGCCACACGACCGGCAAAAGCGGTGGTGAGATTGCTGCTGGGCACCTTCAAATCCTTCGTGTTGATGGTGGTGATAGAGCCAATCACGCTCTCTTTCTTTTGCTTGCCGAAAGCCACAATGGTGACTTCGTCCAACTCATTCGCTTTGGGCTTGAGCGGAATCACAAAACTCGCCTTGTCACCCACCGCCACAGTGTAGAGGTCGTACCCCAAAAAAGAAACTTCCAAAACATCCGTCGGCGAAACGTCTATTTTGAATGAACCATCCACATCGGTTACTACTCCACGAGAGCTCCCTTTGATGGTAATGGTGGAACCGGGGATTGCATCTCCGGCTTCATCGTACACGAAGCCGGTAATGGTCTTCGTCCCTGACGAGGGAATCGCCACCTCAATAATCTGCGGCGACTCTTGAGGTGCCTCAGTGGCTGCTTCAGCG
>NZ_BBRU01000245.1:0-595 GCF_001431085.1 Candidatus Symbiothrix dinenymphae | reverse complement strand
TTCCCGATATTGTATGCCACTTCTTTGTATTCCAACATGAAAGTGGGTTGGAATTTCAAAGAAGCCTCCGCTTTGGAGCAGGGGAAAAAATGCCGATTGCCCATGTTTTTTATTCATGGCGAAAAAGACACGTATGTGCCTGTGTGGATGGCAGATACGCTGTATAAAGCCAAGTCGGGCGCGAAAGAATTGTGGATTGTGCCCAATGTGGAACACGCCAATGCCTATTGGGACTGCACGGATGAGTATGTGGCTAAGACAAAGGCGTTTGTGACGCAGCATATCTAAAAAACCACACTCCCAACAAAATCGTTACGAGTGCCGAAATCCAAACACTCAGCGCGTAATTCAGTTGCAACCCTTCGGGTGCCACCAGAATGTACGTCATCACCACCATGGTCATAAACAGTGCCGGAAGGAAAGTAAGCCAATAGTTTTTTCCTTTACTTGCGAGGTAAACAGTTATCATCCAGAGAGTTGCGGCGGCGAGGGTTTGGTTTGCCCACGCGAAATATCGCCAGATGATGTCGAAATTGATTTGGAGCAGGATAAACCCGACTGCGAACAGTGGCAGCGGAATCCAAATGCGGGGGAA
>NZ_BBRU01000244.1:0-597 GCF_001431085.1 Candidatus Symbiothrix dinenymphae | reverse complement strand
CTATTCCGCTGCAAAGACTTATACATCAGTCAATTACACAACCGATAAAACAGGGGAATGGACGTATGCCAAAAGTTTTCAAATACCGCCCAAATTACCGCTCGGCATCACCGGAATGACAGTTGAAACAACCGAAGACAGTACGGAATTGCATTTTGCCTTCAAGGAGCCTATCCCGGCAGCTGCGCATAAAATAGTCGTCTTTTTTGAAAACAACGACAGAACTTCCGCATTTAATTTATTGATTGACAAAACCTTATACACATTCACCAATCAACAGCTCAGGGCTCTAAACCACAATTATGTTGAAGTCTCCTATTTTGGTACTATCAATGAGATTTCGCTACACATTGCGTCTAACGGCACTGGTTCTGCGTTTTTTCGTTTTTACGGCATTGATATTGAAAAAACCGACAACAAAGGCATTGTTTATCATTCGCTTGGCGTAGGAGCCGCCTCAATGCGCTCTATGCTCTATCTCGATAAACTGCCGGAACAGGCAAAATTGCTAAATCCGGACGTGGCTGTGGTGGATTTTGGCACAAACGACATTTTGTATTACAATACGGTAGAGGCAAATCTTCCACCCACCATTAG
>NZ_BBRU01000243.1:0-600 GCF_001431085.1 Candidatus Symbiothrix dinenymphae | reverse complement strand
CAAATCGTAACGTTTTTCGGAGAAAAACAAGTTCTGAATCACTTCACGCGCACTGGCATCATCGGCAGGGTCGGCACTGCGGAGTTGGCGATAGATATACACCACAGCATCGCGCTCCGAGTTGCTCGGGTCTTTCTGCAAGGTGTTGTAGATAATCGCGAAATCCGACATATTCATATCTTCGCGGTGCAGCAAAACCGTTTGCGCACCGGATTCGAGAATAGCACGGAGATGTCCATCTTCGATAAGTGTTTCGCGGTCAACAAGCACCTCATTGCGCTCGATGGAAACCACCTCGCCGGTGTCTTCGTCCACAAAATCCTCCACCCAAGTGCGTAGCACCCGAGCCGCCAATCGGCGCCCGACGATGCTTCTGATGTTGGATTTGTCCACTGCCACCTCGTCTGCCAAGTTGAAAATCTCCAAAATATCCTTGTCACTTTCAAAGCCGATGGCTCTCAAAAGTGTTGTGACCGGCAATTTCTTTTTGCGGTCGATGTAGGCATACATGACATTGTTGATGTCGGTCGCAAACTCAATCCACGACCCACGAAACGGGATGATGCGCGCCGAATAGAGCTTGGTACCGTTGGTGTGCAT
>NZ_BBRU01000242.1:0-600 GCF_001431085.1 Candidatus Symbiothrix dinenymphae | reverse complement strand
ATTGCCGGGCGTGCAGGCATTTGCCGCTCCACCCTTTGGCAGATTGAAAAAGGCGAGCCAAGCGTGTCGTTCGGCTATTATGCACAAGTCCTGTTTGTGTTGGGCTTGGAAAAAAACATCGCTACAATGGCATCTGACGATGTTTTGGGACGTAAATTGCAAGATGCAGAGTTATTGGTCAAAAAAAGGGCACCTAAAAAACAGGCACCTAAAAAAACAAGCGAAAAGTCATGAATGAGGCAAAAGAGATAGTGGTATATGCGGATTGGGACGGCTTGGAGGCACCTCAATTCATCGGCACATTGTTTTCGCTGTTTGTGCGCGGGAAAGAGATTTTTTCTTTTGAGTACGACCGTCAATGGTTGCAATCGCCTTTGGCTCAAGAGATTGACCCTGACTTGGGTATTTATTTCGGGCGACACTATCTGCGAGAAGGGAAAAGCAATTTTGGCGTTTTCCTGGATTCGTCGCCCGACCGCTGGGGACGTGTGTTGATGGAACGGCGGGAGGCTCTTTTTTGGCGCGTAGGGAAATCGCCCCGCCGCAATTTGGCCTATTTTTTTTTTTTTTGGTGGCCCCCCCGCCCGCGGGGGGCGCACT
>NZ_BBRU01000241.1:0-603 GCF_001431085.1 Candidatus Symbiothrix dinenymphae | reverse complement strand
CCGTTGAAGCGGTAATGCTCTTCGGGATGATGGTGAAGACTTTATTTGCAATGCTGATAGCGTAGTTGCCGCCGGCAGTCAGTGAGCCTTGATTGATGGGATACGTCCCCGGTTTTTCGTTGGAGGTGCGGGAGAGCACGCCGCTAAAATGGTCCTCCTCATCGAGCAGATCCGGACTGTAAGTGTAAGTCAGCGGCGGGTCGGCGGTGTTGTAAGTTTTACTCAGATTATCGTTCGGCGTGACCACGACAGGCAAAGGGGTGATTGTTGCCGTAGCGACAGGCTGTGCTGCCAATTCGTAATTATCTTTGTGCGCACCGGCGAGCGCGAAGCCGTCAAATATGACCGGTTTGTCCGGTCCTGCATTTTTATCGGCAAAAGCCGCTGTGCCTTTTTCCACAGTTACCACATCGCCGACATCCTCAACTATGCCAACGACATTGCCCGTACCGCTAAAGGTAGCGTTCGTAGTGCCATCGTAAGTTCTGCTATCGACTGAAAAACCTGTGAGCGTAACCGGCTTGGGTGTAATCGCGGCGGTGGCTACGACATCAGCCGGCTGAGCCATCAACTCATAATTGTCTTTTTCCGTGCCGCCGAGCG
>NZ_BBRU01000240.1:0-603 GCF_001431085.1 Candidatus Symbiothrix dinenymphae | reverse complement strand
CCGTTGAAGCGGTAATGCTCTTCGGGATGATGGTGAAGACTTTATTTGCAATGCTGATAGCGTAGTTGCCGCCGGCAGTCAGTGAGCCTTGAGTGATGGGATACGTCCCCGGTTTTTCGTTGGAGGTGCGGGAGAGCACGCCGCTAAAAATATCCCCATCGAGCAGTTCCGGACTCCAAGTGTAAGTCAGCTCCGGGGGGTCGTCGGTGTTGTAAGTTTTACTCAGATTATCGCCCGGCGTGACCACGACAGGCAAAGGGGTGATTGTTGCCGTAGCGACAGGCTGTGCTGCCAGTTCGTAATTATCTTTGTGTGCACCGGCGAGCGCGAAGCCGTCAAATATGACCGGTTTGTCCGGTCCTGCATTTTTATCGGCAAAAGCCGCTGTGCCTTTTTCCACAGTTACCACATCGCCGACATCCTCAACGATGCCAACGATATTGCCCGTACCGCTAAAGGTAGCGTTCGTAGTGCCATCGTAAGTTCTGCTATCGACGGAAAAACCTGTGAGCGTAACCGGCTTGGGTGTAATCGCGGCGGTGGCTACGACATCAGCCGGCTGAGCCATCAACTCATAATTGTCTTTTTCCGTGCCGCCGAGCG
>NZ_BBRU01000239.1:0-603 GCF_001431085.1 Candidatus Symbiothrix dinenymphae | reverse complement strand
CCGCTCCCTGGAGTCGCTGACCGCCTATGCGCGCTCCATCGTCCAGCCTGCGGGCCGGCCCGAGGTGGACGCGGTCTACGGCATTCCGCCCACCGTGGCCATCGAGCAGCGCCTGTCGCGCGGCGGGCGCAAGTCCACCGTGGGCACGACCACCGAGGTCTGGCACTTCCTGCGCCTGCTCTACGTCAAGCTGGGCACGCAGCACTGCATCCACGACGGCGCCGCCGTGCAGCCGCAGACGGCGGAAAGCATCGCGGCCCAATTGCTCACGCAGTTCAGGGGCCAGACCATCGGCCTGCTGGCGCCGCTGGTGGTCAACCGCAAGGGCGTCTACACCGAGCTGGCCGACTGGGCACGGCCGCGCGGCTACACCCATCTGCGCGTGGACGGCGAATTCCTGCCCACCACGGGATTCCCGCGCATCGACCGCTTCAAGGAGCACACCATCGAACTGCCCGTGGCCAGCGTCACCGTCACGGCGGCCAACGAGCGCGAACTGCGCGGCCACCTGGCGCAGGCGCTGGAAACAGGCAAGGGCGTGCTGCATGTGCTGTCCGGCCTGGACAACCTGGCCGATGCCATGGCCGGCGGCCGGAGCACGGC
>NZ_BBRU01000238.1:0-603 GCF_001431085.1 Candidatus Symbiothrix dinenymphae | reverse complement strand
CTTAGCCACTGCCAAAAGCACCGCTAAAAGCGGGATAATCGACAAAAAAGTGGAGTAGGTGAGTGCCGAAGCCTGCCGTTGAACATTCCCCGTTTTGTATTGTTTGACAAAGAGAATGACCACTCGCAAAATCGTGTAAATGCGGCGTTTTTGTTTGGTCAGCTCTTGTAACGAGATGCGCCAAATGCCGTCTGTGGCGAAGAGTGTGAGTTTTTTGATTGTCTTCATTTTTATGAGTCATGAGTTATTTGGGGTGGCGTTTTGCTTGGAAGAATTGTTGCATTAGGGTGGCGGCTTCTTCTGCCAAAAGTCCGGATTCTACGGTTGTTTTTGGGTGCAAGACTGCCGGAGCAATTTTGCGAAAACCGCGCTTTTCATCGGAAGCACCGTAAATGATGCGGGATATTTGCGCCCACCCCAGGGCGGCTGCGCACATCGGGCATGGCTCGACAGTGACGTATAAAGTGCAGTCAATCAGGTATTTGCCGCCCAGCGTGGCGGCGGCTGAGGTGATGGCTTGCATCTCGGCGTGAGCGGTTACGTCGTTCAAAGTTTCCGTCAAATTGTGCGCCCGCGCAATGATGCGGTCTTTGCAGACAATTA
>NZ_BBRU01000237.1:0-604 GCF_001431085.1 Candidatus Symbiothrix dinenymphae | reverse complement strand
GTATAAATATTTGAAGATGTCGGTCTATGCACCTGCAAAGAGTGCACTCGCAGGCTGGTTGGAGAACTACCAAAAGATATGGATTCGCCCGATGAATAATCTGTGGGGTCATCCCGGCAATAATCCTTCTCCCTCTTCAGGGCAACAGCTGTGGAACTCAAATCAATATGAGATTCCGGATGGTGACTTGCAGCAATGGGCTACCATCACCTTTGACCTCTCCAATTCCGTAGGCACGCACAACCGCTTAATAGCCATCAATCCGGGCTGCGAACTAACTCCGGCATGGTCAATGCTCGTCTTCTATTTTGCCGATATTCGCTTCACAAAAGAATAAGCAAGGCAAAAAAAGCGCAAAAGAGGCTGCTCTCAAAAAAAGAGAGCAGCTTTTTGTGTGCACCCTATTTATCAGGGCAAACGCACCAAAATTCAGTGAAACCTGCAATTTTGCTCCCGTCTGTTACCCCGTAGGGTGGGGTTGGGATATGCCGACAATCAAGGTGTAATGGACAAAATTCAGGCTAAAAAAGAGCCGTTTGTTTCAAGTGGACAAAATTCAGGCTAAATATTTTTGAGGATGAATAAATCCTGATCAACTATTCAT
>NZ_BBRU01000236.1:0-605 GCF_001431085.1 Candidatus Symbiothrix dinenymphae | reverse complement strand
ATGTGTGGGTTGTTACACAGACACCAATGCTCCTACCGAATTGGACAAATTCTTTATATCCACAGGCGGGCATCGCTGTTTTCTCTCCAAGGGGCATGTAATAGACGGGTTTACCGATGAAATGATTTCTGAAATATTCGAAGATAACACTTACAACCTGTATAAAAATGATTTGGAAGCATTTCATGGCATAGATAATCCAAGTTATCTTTGCTTCCCCGATTTGGATCGTCAAGAATGGTGGTTTATACACAACCAAATTACAGAATACACGGAAGGTGGCGGTCAGGTTACTCATAATTATATATCAAGATATATTGATATAAAAAATCCAAATGATAAAAAAGGTGAACTTTCGATAAAATATAGACCTATTCAAGAAGATTTTTATGCAAAAAAAATTGCAGAAATATACCATCAGGAATATAAAGCATTGGAGTTTCAGTCCATGGTTACGGGCGCAGTCAGCATGACAGAGCATAGAATTTCACTTTCAAATCTCAGGTTGACTATCGCTACTGATGAAAAAGGCAACCCTTTAGGATTTGAAGATGGTAAATTGTTCTTTAAGACCAATAAGATATACAGCACGATGTCCCATAAAG
>NZ_BBRU01000235.1:0-9670 GCF_001431085.1 Candidatus Symbiothrix dinenymphae | reverse complement strand
CTACGGTGGCGATCGCAGGCGTAGTAGCTACGAGCTGCGGAAGTAGTAAACAAGTTGCAACTGCCTCTCCATCGAAGGAGACCTCCGACAGAGGACGCAAGCAAAGTAAAGAAGAGTGTGAAGAGCTGGCATTGGATCCGGATGCAAAAAATCTTCGAGCCTCCGGCAATGGTGTGAGCCCCAAAGAATCGTTCGCCAAACAGTTGGCAAGCAACAATGCACGAAGCGAATTAGCTCGCACATTGGAAATCTTCGTGAAAGGAGGTATTAAGAGTTTCAATCAACAGTATGGTGCCGGTAATGGTGTAGAGGAGTTAGAAAAAGCGGAAGAAGCCGGTTATTATCAACAATTTCTGAGTAACACAAAAATAATCTGCTCCAATGTTTATGTAAAAGAAGACAAAAGTTTCAACGTATATGTGTGCGTAGAAATGATGGGAGATGTCTGGGCTGGTGTACATAAAAAGTTGACTGCTGACAAAAAAATTTCTATTGACTTTGACGAGCATAAATTTAGAGAAGAAATGAACA
Source organism: Candidatus Symbiothrix dinenymphae (assembly GCF_001431085.1). Classification (NCBI taxonomy): domain Bacteria; kingdom Pseudomonadati; phylum Bacteroidota; class Bacteroidia; order Bacteroidales; genus Candidatus Symbiothrix; species Candidatus Symbiothrix dinenymphae. Next base: position 9,139 of record NZ_BBRU01000235.1, on the reverse strand, counting down.
AAGAGTTGGAAAATTTTAAAAATCGGTAAATAGCCTCACAACTTATTTAAAATGACGTCTATTACAAAAATTTTTATCATGCTGATTGGATGCTTATGCACCCAATCAGCTTACTCACAAACTGTTGAAGAGGTTAAAAAGAGCTCTGCCTACTATTGGGGCGAAGGTGTGGGCAAGACAACCGCTTTGGCGGATAAAGATGCCTTGTCGATGCTGATTGGCAGTATTTCGGTTAATGTGGAGAGCAATTTCAGTACCCATATTGAACAAGACACCAAGGATAAAAAGACAAATTTTAAGGAGTATGTCAATAATTTGGTGCAAACACATTCCAACGCCACCATCAAAAACACAGAGATTTTGAGTTGGGGCGAAGAGCCAAACGTGCACGTTTTCCGATTTGTGAAAAAAGCGGAAGTCGGGAAAATCTTTGCCGAGCGCGAACGCAAAATCAAGGAATTTGTGACGGAAGCTTTGGCTGCCGATGCCAAATATCAGGTTGCCGATGCGTTGCGGTACTATTATTGGGCGTTGATGCTGTTGCAAAGTCTGCCTAACGCGGAAAGCGTAACGATGACGATAGCGGATAAAGCGCAGAAATTGGACGTTTTCCTGCCCAAACAAATCAATGAAACAATCGGAAATCTTGATTTTGAGGTGAATGATAAGCAACCCGATGAAAATCTAACACAATATATGTTGGGCATTACCTACAAAAAACAGCCAATTGTGAATTGCGATTATTCGTTTTTCGACGGGCGCAATTGGTCGTCGGTTACAGGCGCAAAAGACGGCAGAGGCATGGCTGAACTGGTAGGCGATGCGAAGTTGCACAAAGATATACGGCTGAAAATCGAATATGCCTTTGAAAACGAATGGAAAGTTGACAATGAGGTGAATGATGTGTTGAATAAGGTGGAGCCGATTATTTTCAAGAAAAGTTATGCCAATGTTTCATTGACAAAACCATCGGTAGGGGTAGGGCGCGCCCAGCCCATGCAAAATGCGGTTGTTTCCACCAATGCCGCAACCACGCATGTAGCACAGGGGATTGCGGGTCAAGCCCGCAATGACGACAACAATTATTTGTCATTGTTGGAACGGGTAGAGAAGGCGATACGCACCCAAAATTATGAATCGGTGCGCGATTGTTTCACAGCAGAAGGGTATGATATTTTCACCAAATTGGTGCAATACGGGCGCGCCGTAATCCTCTCAAAACCAACGTATTCGTTTGTGAAATTTGAGGATGGGATATTGGCACGGTCGCTGCCGATGCGGTTTAGTTTTAGCAACAATCGCCGCGCATTTGTGGAAGATGTGGTGTTTAATATTTTGCCAAGTGAGGGTAAAATCCGCTCGCTGTCGTTTGCGTTGTCTGCAAATACATGTAACGATATTATGAAATATCAGCAGTGGGACGAATATTCGCGCTTGGCAATTATCAATTTCATTGAAAACTACAAAACGGCGTATGCCTTGAAGCGATTGGATTATATCGAGTCGATATTTTCGGACAATGCCTTGATTATTGTGGGAAAAACCGTAAAAAATCACGTGGACACGGACAATGCCAAATATACATTGCCCGCCAATCAAACAAGATTGACACAATACACGAAGGGGCAATATATGAAGCAACTTAGCACGGTGTTTAAGAGCAATGAATATGTTAATCTGAAATTCACCGACACGAGCGTAAAGAAAGCCGGTGCAGGTGGCGAAATCTACGGCATACAGTTGAAACAGGACTATTTTTCAACAACTTACGGCGACACGGGCTATCTTTTCTTGATGGTGGATTTGAACAAAGCCGAAGAGCCTACCATCCATATTCGCACGTGGCAACCGGAAAAAGACCCCGATTTTGGATTATATGATATTTCTAATTTTTAGATGATGAATAAAATTGTAAAACAAATTTTTCTTACAACTATTATGCTGTTAGTCAGCACGATGGTATTTTCGCAGAATATTGCAGTAGAAAGTTTTTTAATGGACGAAAGCGACCAGGAAGCACGAATGAGAAGTCCACGGAAAGACCAGAACGACAAAGTGTGTGCCATAATCAAAATAGAAACCACGTTGCTGTTGCAAGATTTTAGTTTTGATGCCGGTATGGTGGCTGTTACGGCAACCGAACAAAAAATAGGGGAAATATGGGTTTACCTCTCTCCGGGTGCACGACGGCTAACTATCCAACACAAAGATTTGGGCAGTGTTCGCAACTATGAATTTGGCGAATCGCTGAAAGAGGCTACGGTGTATATCATGAAGTTGAAATCGGGGACAGTGGAGCGAGTGATGAAAGAGAATGTAGCGTTGCAATACCTCATCGTCAATTGTCCCATTGAGGGGGCAACGATAAAATTAGACGGCAATCCTTCCGAGGCATTTAGCAATGGCACATTTCAAAAATTGTTGTCATACGGGAAGCATCAATACACGATAGAGGCACCGATGTATTACCCGCTAAACGGACAAATTGAGATACGTGCTTCGGAAAAATCGTCTTTGACGCCTGATTTGAAGCCGGCTTTTGCAGTGATTACCTTAACCGGTGATGGAGATATTTATGTCAATGATGAACGCAAAGGTGCCGGTAGGTGGAGCGAGCGTTTGATGCCGGGTTCGTATAAAGTGGAAGTGAAAAAAGCTTTGCATCGCCCCTCTGTCAGTTCGTTTGAGGTGAAAGCCGGCGAAAACAAAACGATTCCACTGCAAGCCCCCGCGCCCATCTATGGTTCGCTGAATATAAGTGCCAATGTGGTGGATGCCACCATTTTTATTGATGGTGTAAAGCACAAAGATAATGCGCCAACAATCATTAAAGAAGTGCTGATTGGCAAGCATACTATTGAATTGCAAGCCAAAGGCTGTAAACCGGACAAACAAACCGTGGAGGTGCAAGAGGGGAAAATTGCTGAGATAAAAGCTCAATTGGATAAGATAGTATTAGCTAATCTTCAAATTACATCAACTCCTTCATCAACCGTTTCAATCAATGGTGCTCGCATCGGAAGTACGCCAACTACCAAAGAAGATTTGCCGCTTGGTCAAACATTCGTGTCATTTGAAGCCTCAGGCTATGAAAGGCTTGAAAAGACAATGAATTTAACAGCAGGACATAATGAAATACATGGCAAATTAAAAAAAGAGATAAAAACCTTTGTTTGGTTGGAATATTTGTATTCGGGAACGGCTCCTCTGGGATTTACGATAGGAGGTTGCGGGAAATGGGGCGGCTACATCCGATTCAAAACAGATGTTCACTTTGATGGAGCACCGTCTGACGATGGAGCAGATATTGATTTTTCCAACATTGATTTTGATAAGCGAGAATACTACCGGTTGGCATGGACGGCAGGACTTATGGCTCGTTTGTTCAAAGGTTGCTATCTATATGGCGGTGCGGGATATGGAAAATATGGAGCGGCATACCAAATAGTGGATACAGAAAACTACTATTGCCCCGATTTGCAAAAAGGCTTGGATGTAGAAGGCGGTATGGTATTGCATTTAGGACCAATTGCGTTGTCGGCCGGTTACAATACATTATTGTTGTCGGGCAGCAAGCAGCGATTGAGTGATGTGAGTGTAGGTGTTGCTATTGCACTTATGTCTAAATAAATAAAAATAATTAAAAAATATGAAAAATATGAATACTGTAGAGGTTTTAGGATATTCTGAGCGAGGAATATTTAATAGCATTGTTTTTTATTTGCAAGCACACCCTGAATTGGTGGGTGATTTTCTGAAAGTTTTGCAAATAGATGATAATAGCGAATGCTTTGGTGAGAGTGTAAAATATACTATACTCAGTGAACAGTCCTTTTCTGACTTTGGGAATAGCGATTTAGTTATTATAGCAGAAAATAATAACACAAAACTAAAGACCGTTGTTTTTATTGAAGGAAAAGTGAAAACATGTCAGGGAAGTTTCTCTATTGACAGAAAGTTTGATGATTTGAAACAAAAAAAAGTCTTTGCTGGTATATCTTCCAATATTTTTGTTCAATTATATTACAAATATCTGTTAGTCAATATTCTAAAAGAAAATAAGACAGATACAAGTTCTTACAAATTGCCCAACATTTTCAAAAAAAATGATGGTAATGATAGAAAAATCGGAAAAAATGAAATTGTAGAGAAAGCACGGGAAAAAATAGGATATGCCGATACTTATTATTTTGTTGCTATTCTGCCAAAAAACGAGGATTTTAAAAAACGCTTTGAAGAACTAAATGCAACTGTATTTAAAACAATGCCAATTCCCATTGAGAAAATACAAAGTGTTTCTTGGGAAGATGTTGAACATTTATTCAAAGATGCCACTATTGTATCGCGAACTTTTGAATATAACAAAGGACAAATTTATTAAATTTTATAACAATGAAAAAGAATATTCAATTGATGTTATGCTCCCTGCTCTTTTTAGATGCCGGTTGCAGCTATCCTGAGTTAACGATGGATGAGATTAGAGAACTGACAAAGACTGGAACCGGAGGTAGCGATGGCATGGATTCCGGAGGTTCTGGTTCAGACGAGCCTGTTAAAGAAATTTCCATCAAGTTTGATAAATATACCGTTTATTCCGACAATAATGGTGATAAAATTGTAAACAAAGGAGAAACAGTTGGGTTGCGAGTTAGTCTGAAAAACACCGGTACAGGTACGACAAACGCAGTGGAAGCTACTTTTTCGTCAAACAGTCCATCTATTTCCGGTTTTACGCCAACCACAGCAGTGAATTATGCTACTATTGCTGCCGGAAGTACTAAAACAGTGAACTATGACGGATATGCAGGTTCTCTTGCAGAAAGTTATACTGTCAAGTTCACTGTTTCCAATTCCGCCACTGCCGGAACGCAAATTCCTATAAACATTAGTATTGTTGATGAAAGCGGCAATACTTGGGCGGATAGTTTCAATGCTGTGGTAGGAAGTGAAACGGCAGAAATGGCTTATGACAAATACACCGTAGTAGTGGATTATGACGGAGACAAAAAAGTAGAAAAAGGCGAACAAGTATATTTACAAGTCCTTTTGAGAAATATAGGCTCAGGTGCAGCAAATGCCGTGAAAGCAAGTTTTTCATCCGGTAGCTCCTATATATCCGGCTTATCGCCTACTACGCAAATAGATTACGGCAATTATACGGGCGGGCAATCCAAATACGGACAAGGCGGGTATGACTTTTCTGTTTATTACACCATCATGTTTACGGTTTCCAACTCAGCAACAGCGGGAACGCAGATACCGATAAACATTGGTATGGTGGATGGTAGCAGTAATTCGTGGACGGGGAGTTTTAATGTAAAGGTAGAATGAAAATAAAGAAATTATAAATTAAAAAAAAAAATATAAAATTATGGCACTGATAAATTGTACAGAATGCGGAAAACAAGTTTCCGACAAAGCAAAGAAATGTCCACAATGTGGATGTCCGATTAGAGAGACTGTTGATGACGGTCAAGTTCCCAATTCAACAATTCAGTTAGGATTGGGGTATCCCAAAGCCTCTTTGGGAAAGCGATTTGTAGCATCATTTTTAGATGGGCTAATTGCAGCTGCCTTATTCATACCTGCAATGCTCTATTTTGTAAATGTTTTGTATGGGTCTTTTTATGATATAAGTTATTTTGTAACTCATTTAGCGCGTTTATTTGAAAGTGGTGAAATGTTTTTCTTCGTTATTCTTTGTTTATTACCATTTGAATATGCTTTGACTAAAGATGGATTTGGCAAAGGGCAAAGTTGGGGCAAGAAAGCGGTTGGATTGATGGTTATTTATTTACCCGATAATACTCCGTGTTCAAAGTGGCGGTCTTGCTTACGATGGCTGATAGGGTCGCTACTCGGATGTATTCCTATTGTTGGTTGGCTGATTGAACCAATAATGGTGTTAGCAAGTGCGGATGGACGGCGGTTAGCTGATTTAGCCGCCGAAACACAAGTAATAGAAAAAATAGACTTTTAAATTATGGCACTAATAAATTGTACAGAATGCGGAAAGCAAGTTTCCGACAAAGCAAAGAAATGTCCTAATTGTGGACACCCGAGTAATTTGAGAATGACAACGGTGAGGCAAACACCCGTGAGGGAAACATTCGTGAGGCAACCTCAGCAGCAAACGCAAATCATTGTGAACCAGCAAAATTCCAATGGCACCGGCACTGCCGGTTTTGTGTTCGCTTTATTTGCCCTGTTTTTCAGTTGGACTCCTGTTTTTGGATGGATTTTGTGGTTTTTTGGACTTCTGTTTTCATTTATCGGACTTTTCAAAAGTCCAAGAGGTCTTGCCGTAGTTGGGTTCATCATCTCAATTATTGATTTGATTATACTATTTGCTCTGGTTGCCGGAGTTGCTGCGCTATTCGCCGGAATATTTGCATAGTAATTGGGTAAAATTTTAAAAATAAATTCATAAAGTATGGCTATTATTAATTGTCCTGAATGCGGAAAGCAAATTTCCGACAAAGCAGAAGAATGCCCACATTGCGGGTGTCCAATTGAGAGTATGTTTAGTTGCCCTGAATGTGGCGAGCAGTTGTTTGAGAAAACAGAAGAATGTCCCCGTTGCGGGTATCCGCTCATGGATATGGACGTTGACGGAGATGATGCAGATGATGTAGATGATGCAGATGGTAATTCGTACATTCCAGAGAACAAGTTGTTGGATTGGCTGAAAAATCACAAGAAGCAAGTAAAGAAAGTGGGGATTTGGTTGCTAATTCTTATTACAATAGCGGCAATAGTGTGGTTCATCCCTTCTCCTTGGGATAATGATAATCACTTATCAGAACCACCGGTAGTAGAAGTTGTTGTAGAGGAGGTTACCGGATTGAATAATTCGATTAACATGTTGATTGCCAATGATAAAACTTATTTTTATGAACAGCCGGATTGGGCGACTATAAGGAAGAAAAATTGGTTGGCAAAAGGTGATAAAGCAATTATAGAAAAAACGGAAAACGGCTTTGGCTATGTTGAATTTATAAATTCGGAAGGAAAAACAACCAAAGGCTGGATACCTCTGTCTCAAACGAAAGTAGAAAAAGCCGATTCCGAAGTTATCAACAAAGTTGCATTGAAAAAAATCAGTTTTGCCGATAATGAATGTAGTTACTACATCGCATCAGGCAGAAATGAGCAGTTAGTAAGAAATATCGAACAAGCACGAATAACAGCGATGGAAGGATGGTATGGAAGCACAAAATCTGATGACCCTGCCGGCTGGACTTTGGCACGCAAAGAAGCAATAACTGAGGCATATGGTGATGATGATTACAGTCAGATGAGCTGGTCTACCAACTCTTACCAGAATAGTCGTGTCTTTTCTATTGGATATTCATACCGTCTTTGTGGTGGTATTGGTGTTGGAATTGTGGGGGAGACATTATTTACATTTGATAAAACTACCGGAAAGCAAATTAGCATAGAAGATTTAGTAATAGACAACAATAAACTGTTAATTTTGATTGAAAAACAATTACGTAAAGAGAATAACATACCTGATGGTGCTGATTTGAGTGAATATGGCTACAACGAAGGTCCTTTACCACTACCTGATTTTGAATTTACCACAAAAGGAATACGTTTTCATTACGGTGCTTATGTGTTGGGAGATGGACCTGCTGCTGAGTGGGGGTGGGGTCACGCATTTATTATTCCATATTCCAAACTAAAAGGCATCGTCCGCTATATAGAAGATGCAGAATAAAAAGGAGATAAAACGGCAAACGCAATGGCAACGGTGCCCTCATCACCCTACGAAGGAGCAGTCAAAACAGGTCGCTGGGTAGGGGAATAGGGCAACCGCACCAAATTTACAGTGACCAACTACCCCATACGGGCATAGCCGTCAGGTTAAGGCTGAAAGCCTTGTAGCAATAGCGTAGGGCATCGCCCTACGGACAGGATATGGCATTGAATGCAAGCCCTGAAAGGGCGATAGCAATGGCTGATGCCCTTTCAGGGCGAAACGAGGGGGAGAGGGCATCTTTCGTAGGGCGATGCCCAGTCGTGGTCGGAAGATTGGTTAGATGTTGAATTTACGGGCTGAAAGCCCAGCATATCCCAGCCCCACCACCATTAATCATCTGCCGCCAACAATCAGGCAAATTTTTGGAAAAATATGCCAAAACATTTGCTAATTCAAAAATTTGCATTACCTTTGCAGAAAATTTAATAATGTAAAATTATGGCAACAACAGCAGTGAAAGCAACAGCAGAAGCGAGCGCAGGGCAGAGTAGCTCCGCGCCGCTCAGGAAGGGGCGACTTACGGATTATTGGGAAAAGCACCCCAAAGGGGAATTGACAGTATTGGATTGGCGGGCAGTCAACAAATAGTAATTATGCGCTATCTAATTGACACGAACATATTTGTACGACTGCTTAATGACGGCGATATGCTGTCAAAAAATGTTAGTTATATCTTAGATGATTATTCTAATCTGCTCTACATTAGTTCTGAGAGTGTTAAAGAAATGATTCATCTTTTCCAAACAGGTAAAATTAGGCATAAAAGGTGGAAAACGGCACAAGATATTGTAGATTCTATTGAAAAAGAATGGAATATGGCAATTAAGTATGTCCAACGGGAGCATCTTGTTACTTTTTCCGGTCTTGACCGTGTAGAAAATCACAACGACCCAAGCGACCGCCTAATTATTGCCCAAGCCATTTGTGAAAAAATCCCGCTCATAAGCAGTGATGGTAAATTTCATCACTACCGCAAGCAAAACCTACAATTTGTTTTCAACAAAAAATAGCCTCTGCTCGGCGCAGATATGATGGGGCAATATGATGATATAATGCCCTTTCAGGGCTGGGATATGCTGGGCTTTCAGCCCGCGGTGAAATCTTCCGACCACGACTGGGCGATGCCCTACGCTATTGCTACAAGGCTTTCAGCCTTAACCTGACGGCTGTGCCCATACGGGGTAGATTGAAGACCTACGGTCTTCCTTGTCATCATAAATTTGATGCGGTTGCCCTGAAGTTCAATTAGTAGATGAGAAAAATTCGCTGAAGCATTTTGAGTGAAATTGATTAAAACGTTCCTAAAAATCAGAATATTTTGATTTTTAGGAACATTTTAGTAATTTTGCAGCGAATTTCAAAATTTCAAAAATA
>NZ_BBRU01000234.1:0-607 GCF_001431085.1 Candidatus Symbiothrix dinenymphae | reverse complement strand
GCCTAATTGCCCATCTTTTCCAACAACAAACCACTCCGGATGTTCTTTGAAATACGTCCTGTTGGTGGGGTCTGCGATGGCAATACTTAGCCAGAGTCCGGGTTTCATTCCCAGCGATTTGATATAATCGAAAACAGGACGTAAGCCATTGGGAAACTTTTCTGTATTCACTTTCCAGTCGGCAAGCCATGCTTCTTGTTCGTCCACCGATTCCTCCGTCCGCACCCTGTCACTACTGCCTGTGCCGATTTGCCATCCGTCGTCAATGATAAACTCTTCCACGCCGCATTCCGATGCCGCTTTTGCCACCTCTTTTACCAAAGTTTCATTGATGTTTTGGTAAAAAGGCACCCAAGTATTATAGACGAACATCGGTTTTTGGGGCAGTTGCTCTATTCGCATGCCAACATGTTTCCTGACAAAATCGGAAACCACAGTGCTCAACACGACAGACGGGTCGGGTGTGTTGTTGTACAATGCGGTAAACACCCAAGGGCTGAGCCATTGGTCGCCGGGGCGAAGCCATTTCCTGAATCCGAATTCCTCTTCGGGATGTGTCAGACCGGCACTCACCGAGCGGCCGTCCACATAAACAGATGTCCGTTTG
>NZ_BBRU01000233.1:0-610 GCF_001431085.1 Candidatus Symbiothrix dinenymphae | reverse complement strand
CACCGTTTATCTCGAAATGTATCGGCGAAAAATTGGAAATTGTTTCCAACACTCCCGCAGAATTGGAAGATTATTTCCGTAAAACCATCCATTTTTGGACGGATAATGGTTACGATGCTTTCGCTTACGAAGCCGCTATTTGTGAGATTATCCCCGGACATGGCGCCATTTTGGGCGGAATGTTGGGTCCCATTCAAACGCGCGAAGATTTTGAAAAATACCCGTTCGACGATATTCCCCGTATTTTCTGGGAAACCTACACACCGCGTTTGGAAGCTATTCGTAAAGTCCTGCCGGCAGGAATGAAGGCTTACGGCGGATGCGGCTATGGTATTTTTGAATCGGCACAAGACTTGGTCGGTTATGAGCCGCTTTGCATCATGCAATATCTTGACCCGGATTTGTTTACCGACTTGTTTAACAAAATAGGCGATATTTTTGTCGTCTTGTGGGAAAAGATGGTCAAAGAATACGGCGACATTTTCGCTTTCCACCGCATGGGCGACGACCTGGGATATAAAACGGCAACCATGCTCGAACCCGATACTATCCGCCGGTTTATTCTCCCGCAACACAAGCGGGTGATTGATGTGGTACATCGTGCCAACAA
>NZ_BBRU01000232.1:0-613 GCF_001431085.1 Candidatus Symbiothrix dinenymphae | reverse complement strand
GTGTTAAGTCATCAAAATCGGTATGCACGTTTGCCTGTCCCATCAGGTATTTCAGTTTGGCTCCTACCGTCACTTTGTTGCTGAGTTTGCGCGACCAGCCAAAGCCCACTTCCGTGTATGCCATGGCGCGCGCCCCAAAGTGTGTAAAATCAAACACCTTTTGCTCTTTCATCCCATTTAAGGCTAAGTTCATAAAATCTTTCGGTAAAGTCATGCCTGCTGTGATATGTTCGGAAATGTCGAACGAAAAATAGTTTTTCTTCACACGAAACCCAAATCCAATGATATTCAATTCAAAATCAAGCCCAATGCGGGTCACATCCCACATCGCATCGTAAAAACTGTTGCGATGACTGCCCGCGTCTTTGTCTAAAAACAGCATCGTCCGTCCATCTTTATTGAAAATCACATCGTTGGCATTCAACGAGTTATTGCCCAAATCCAACCGAAAATTGGGGAACACGGGGAAATCAATGTAAACATTGTTATACGGCTGAAAGGCAGGGTTATAGACATTGCGCTCCGGAATGCCTTTGATGAAATACACGGTGTTGTTTTGCTGCGCCCACGCAGTTGCTACCGTGCCGAACAAGCACACGGCGGCTATCAATAA
>NZ_BBRU01000231.1:0-617 GCF_001431085.1 Candidatus Symbiothrix dinenymphae | reverse complement strand
TTATGGCATTGATAAATTTAAAAATAAAATTGTTCCCTATGACTACCTTAAAGAGTCTAATATAAAGAACACTTATTTTAAAAATTGCGTAGAAGCATTTGAAAAAACAATTAAATTGAACCGTTCTGTCAAAAAGAAAAGTTCCGAAACAAATACAACTACAAAAAACGAGAGTCAATCTCAACAATTAGAAGAACGATTTCAAGATTTTAAAAATCAAGTAATGAATCACATTAAACACCAAGATGATAAAATTGGCTCGTTGGAAAAAACAGTAGGTTTTTTAATTGATGAGGCATATCACGGATTACAGCCCATTAGCAATCATCTAAAAATTCGCTTTGATAAAAGTATTCGAAAATATTCATTTGAATTTGAAAAACAATTCAAAATTATTTCAGAAGGAGTGTTGCCAATAAGATATCAAACTCAATTCTATGCAAATAGAAAATTGGATGACGGCGAAGCAGCAAAACTATATTACGAACATAATAAAATTATGTGGAAAGATTTAGAAGTTGGTGCAAGCATTTCAATTTCGAATGATAATGGAAAAAATTTTGGCGAAGAAATTTTGGTAAAAGTTAATCCAAAAACAAAATGGGGTAATTTTATTC
>NZ_BBRU01000230.1:0-623 GCF_001431085.1 Candidatus Symbiothrix dinenymphae | reverse complement strand
GCCATTGGTGTATTGTCCTGATGAGCATTCTTTTTACAGGGATAGTTTCATTGCTAAAGTGGACATTGAATTAATAGTGAATAAAATTAGTTTTATTGTAAGTGATGGCATAATAGTTGACGTTGGAGGTTTTTGTGGTATAGATAAATCAATGGAAGCAAATTTGCAAATTCCCGAATTTGCAAAAGGAGTTTTGAGAGTGGAGCATGATTTAAAATATGGTTTTGCTTACAGCATTCATGATGATTTTGACTATGAATATCCGGTATATATAGATATACAAACTGGTTGGGTATGTGTTGGAAACCATGAAAAGAAAGGTAGTGCAGTTGAGTTTATCAACAATTGTGTTGCCATGATAGATAATAATAACAAATTTGTGTCGCTGTGGTTAAAACCACAATTGTTACCTCGTTGAACGTAGGCTCTGCCTACATTGGATTAAAAAGCAAGGCTCCAGCCTTGCAAATGATTAGTACATAGTCGGATAAAAAAACGCATCTTGTTTAAAGATGGCGAGTTATCCGAGACAGGTTTCCTTAGTGATTGACTAAGGGGAAGCGAAGCTTTGGCTTTGATACGGAGTGAAAAAGTGTTTGGATTGAAATACGAAAGAAGTATGA
>NZ_BBRU01000229.1:0-624 GCF_001431085.1 Candidatus Symbiothrix dinenymphae | reverse complement strand
ATCTACGGTATTATCGGTTTTCTGTTTTCGCAGGAAATCACGGGCGTTTGGATAGTCGTGTTCACCTTGCTGAATGTAGCGGTGTATGCGCTTACGTTTTCGCCCATCGTGTGGGTGATTTTGTCGGAGATTTTTCCGAATCGTGTGCGGGGCGCAGCCATGTCGTTGTCGGCTTTTGTACTGTGGATAGGCAATTTCTCGCTCACTTTCACTTTTCCGACTATCAGGGAAAATCTCGGTTGGGCGAATAATTTCTGGCTCTATGGCGTCATTTGCTTCGTCGGTTTCATCATTTTATATTTCGTGTTGCCGGAGACCAAAAACAAGTCGCTGGAGCAAATTGAAAAAGAATTGGGATGATAATAATAAAATAAAAATAGAATAGAATAGGTAAGATGAAAAAAAGAATTGTTTTGTCAATTATTTGTAGCCTCCTGTCAGTCTGTGTACTCAGGGCGCAAAAGGTGGAGAAAATTTTCCCCGGAGTTTGGAAAATTACGTCCGGGCAACCGGAAAAATATCTTCCGACCGACTTTAAGTACGCTGCAGCAGCTACAGCATTATCGGAATTGCCCGACAGGGGTGCCGAGCCGTTTGACCTTCGCGCCGTGCGCTTCAAAGACA
>NZ_BBRU01000228.1:0-626 GCF_001431085.1 Candidatus Symbiothrix dinenymphae | reverse complement strand
GGGTTTTTTGTGCCGTGCGCTTTTAATATTTTTTTGTACGAAGGGGAATTTTTAATAGGAGGCCCCCGCCTTTTCCTACCCGCCGATATGAATGACGCTGCCCGGAAACAAAGCCATCATCTCAGTGAGCACATCGTGAAAGAAATCAATCACTTTGGGGTCGGCTACATTGAATACATCATTGCCGCCAAAATCGCAGGACACTTTCAATGGTTTGCCAATCGTGCCCAACCACGGATAAGAAGCAATGGCGGCTTGGGCGTGCCCCGGCATTTCTATTTCGGGCACAATGGTAATGTGCAGTGCAGAGGCATAAGCAACGACTTCCCGTATTTCGTCCTGCGTATAAAAACCGCCGTGAGGTTTGCCGTCGAAAATACCGCTTTTCCAAAAAAACATACTTGTAGAATCGCGGAAAGCACCGATTTTGGTCAGTTCGGGATATTTTTTGATTTCAATACGCCAGCCCGGGTCATCCACCAAATGCCAGTGAAAAACATTCATTTTCAGTGCAGCCATATTGTCCAACAGTTTGAACACAACCTCTTTCCCCTGAAAATGGCGAGATTCGTCCAGCATAAAGGCACGCCAGCCAAGGGTAGGATAATCGGTAATCGTCCCACATT
>NZ_BBRU01000227.1:0-627 GCF_001431085.1 Candidatus Symbiothrix dinenymphae | reverse complement strand
GTATTAAAATTGATTTCATGGACCGCGACGACCAGGAAATGGTGAATTGGTATCGCGACATCATCCGTTGTGCTGCGGATAACCACTTATTGGTTGATTTTCACGGTGCCTACAAACCCGACGGCATCATCCGCACTTACCCGAACATGCTCACGCGGGAAGGCGTAATGGGAAATGAATATTACAAATTCAGTAAAAAAATGAATCCCGAACACAATGTCAAACTGGCTTTTACCCGTATGTTGGCAGGTCAGATGGATTATACGCCGGGCGGATTTAACAACGTCACCCCAAGCGACTTTAAAAACCAGTCGCCGACTTTGGTAGCCAATACCCGCGCCGCTGAATTGGCAAAATTTGTGGTTTACGAAAGTCCATACACGGTGGTGTGCGAACATCCCAAATTTATTTTGGGGCAGCCGGGAGCCGACTTTTTGAAAATCGTCCCGACCGTTTGGGACAATATAAAATTTCTCGGCGGTTCGCCAAGCGAATATGTGGCAATTGCCAAGCAATCGGGTAGCAACTGGTTTATTGGGGTGCTAAACAACAGCGTGGAAAAAGATATCACACTCGACACGAAATTCCTGTCTGCCGGAAAACACACCATCGAAATCTGGGCAGATG
>NZ_BBRU01000226.1:0-629 GCF_001431085.1 Candidatus Symbiothrix dinenymphae | reverse complement strand
GGAGGCGCCCAGGGTGGACAGGCCCGACAGACGGAAGTTGTTGCGCGTGCCGCGGATCTGCTCGTCGTTGCGCTGGTAGTAGCCACCGACCACGAACTGGCCGAAGGTGTAGGCAGCGCGGAAGGCGGCCTGCTTGTCTTCGTCCACCTGGCTGTAGCCAGCGCCCAGGGCCAGAGGGCCCACGTCGTAGTTGACGGCCAGGTCATAGCCGTTCTTGCGGGCGGGCGTGGCCTTCTCGTGCATGGAGACCGAGCCTTCGACCGTCAGGCCACCGATGTTGGGGGTGGTGTAGGAGATCTTGTTGGCGGTGCCCAGGCCGCTGGCGAACCAGACGGGATCGAAGTACAGCGCGTCGGACGAGGTACCCGTGTCATGGTTGTGCATGCTCACGTAGTCGGCCGTGGCGAAGTAAGAACCGGGGAAGAAGTTGCCCATGCGGATCTTGCCGAAGCTGCCCGACAGGTTCACTTCGCTCTGGCGGCCGAAGGTCAGCGCGCCCGTGGAGGAGGAACCCATGCCGGGGTCGGAAGCGAAACCGCTTTCCAGCACGAAGCCGGCCTTCAGGCCGCCGCCCAGATCTTCGACACCGCGCATGCCCCAACGCCAGGGGGTGTTCTCCATCTTGTTGA
>NZ_BBRU01000225.1:0-633 GCF_001431085.1 Candidatus Symbiothrix dinenymphae | reverse complement strand
GTATTGTGGATATGAGGATGTAAAAAAATGTGGATAAAAAATAATTAAAAAAAAACAAAAGCCGACGGGTCGATGGTTTATAACAGACACAAAATTTTTATGAAAAAGGTAAATTTATTTTTAGTGAGTGTGGTTGCATTAGCGACCCTGAGTGTTGGAATGTCCTCATGTAGTGGGGGTAGTGGTAATCGCAGATCAAAATTGGAACTCAAATTGACAACTCCGGAAAAAGATGCTGCAAAAATTGCTGAAATTGTGAAAGAAGACCCTCTATATGCAGGTTCCGAGGAATTTCAAGAGTATTTAGAAAATATGAGTTTTCTATATATGTCAGAACGAGGAGGTGAAGAAGCTCGTAAATTTGGGAAGCTTACCATGGATGCTATAATTGAATCAAGACATTGAGTTCGCAAACGAGCTGTAACAAGATGGAGGAAGCCGAAAATCCATAAAAGAGTAGGCAAATTTTATGAATTTAAAAATTCAATTTATGGTAGCAACGCTTACAACGAGGCATCGGGTGCTGTTATATCGAGAGAGGCTGCTCGCGGTGATGATATGCGCTCTGCCGGGGATACCTACCTTTGCACCATAAATCAATAGTGGTTTATATATTTATTAAAAAGTAATTAT
>NZ_BBRU01000224.1:0-9908 GCF_001431085.1 Candidatus Symbiothrix dinenymphae | reverse complement strand
ATGATGCGATGCAACAGCGCAAGCGGTTTTTGGGTGGGGTAACCCGTGGCTTCTTTGGAATTTCCTTTTAACATTGGAATATCCCACCAGTCTTCAGGCAATTTTCCATCTTCCTTCAATTCAACAGCACCGCCATCTGTCATTTTGCTCGCATTAGCCGCATAACCTGCTCTGTCGAGACTGCTTTGAGCATAAGGCACTCTAATTGCATCCCCATTAAAGGTCCATTGTTCACCTTTTGAATACCAAAATATCACATCGTGCAAGCGTGGCAACTGTCTTTGTTTCGGTGCAGACGGTCGTTTGTAACACCAAATTATTTCATTTCTAAAATTTTTTTTGCCAAAAATTTCATCTAATACCCCTTTCAAAAAATGGCTTGCGGTAGGGTCGCAATGCAGATACAGACTGCCTGTGTCTTTTAATACGCGGTGCATTTCGATGATGCGCTGCGCCATATAAGTCAAATACGCCGCCATCGCTTTGCTGTGTATCGCGCCTATCGCAGCAATGTATTTTGTCAATGCCGGATATTTTTTTGCCAAAGTATTGAGATAGGCCACATTCACATCTTCCCACGTCCACATATCTTTGAAGCTTGAGCCGGCCGCTTTGCTGCCTATCGGCGCCGAATAAATCCGCTTGGAGTTAAACGGCGGGTCTAAATATATCAAATCAACCAAATTGCTATTTAATCCGGTCAGTATAAATAGATTATCCTCTGTGTATAGGGTGTTGATAAAGTTTTCCATATTTTATTCTCCAAAAGTTATTTTTTCCTTTAATAATTTTTTGCGTGTTTCGATTTTCAACCGCAAACTTTCCATTGGGTTAGCGCTTTTCATTTTGTTGCAATGGCTGCACAATAACTGATAATTTTCGTAGCAGTCACCGCCGCCTTTCGAGCGCGGACGGATGTGGTCTATCTCCAAATTCCAAATGTCAAATGCAGTTCCGCAGGCATTGCACAAGCCGTTTTGCTCTTTGTAGAGACGCTCCTTAACCGATTTTGTCGGCTCAACTTTTTGTATATCAGTTCGTTGAGGTATAATCGCTGTATGCACAAAATTTTTAAACAGCCCTGCATCATCACTCAATCTTTCAACCAAAATATCAGCGGCTTGTTTTTCAATATCAATGCCAATCCATTTTCTACCCAATTGTTGGGCTGCCACGCAAGTGGTGGCACAGCCGCAAAACGGGTCAAGCACAATATCGCCTTCGTTTGACGATGCTTTAATAATGCGATGCAATAATGCAAGCGGCTTTTGGGTCGGGTAGCCTGTTTTTTCTTTACTGCTGCCTGTTAAATGTGGGATATACCACACATCTCGCGGTATTCCGTAATTAATGTTGAAACCTTTTTCGTCATCACTCGTATCAATGATGGTTGAACTACTGCCTGCAAAATGTTTGTTGCTCACAAAACCCTCTGTATCAGCATATTTACCCCATCTTTTCAAAGTATTTTCACTGGCCGGATAATCTGTTCTGTCGGGGTGAATTTGATGTAAATTACTTTTTGCATAGCACAAAATCACATCGTGGTCTCTTCCCAAATGACTTGACGATGCTTTCAATGTTGTTTTATAATGCCATATAATTTCATTTCTAAAATTATCTTTGCCAAAAATTTCATCTAACACCACTTTCAAATAATGGCTTGCCGTAGGGTCGCAATGCAAATACAAACAACCTGTGTCTTTCAATACGCGGTGCATTTCGATGATGCGCTGCGCCATATAAGTTAAATATGCCGCCATCGCTTTGCTGTGCATCACACCTGTGGCAGCGATAAAATCCGTCAATGCGGGGTAATTTTCTGCCAAAGTATTGAGATAGGCCACATTGACATCCTCCCACGTCCACATATCTTTGAAGCTTGAGCCGGCCGCCTTGCTGCCTATCGGCGCAGAATAAATCCGCTTGGAATTGAACGGCGGGTCTAAATATATCAAATCGACTAAATTGCTATTTAATCCGGTCAGTATAAATAGATTATCTTCTGTGTATAGGGTGTTGATAAATTCTTGCATACTGAGAGGTTTTTTACGCATAAAGTTTTTCGCGCAACGCCCGAATTTCATCCGAAATGATATAATCATCATAATCCATGCGCTTGTCAATGATGCCTTTGGGGGTGAGTTCAATGACGCGGTTGCAGACTGTCTGGATAAATTCGTGGTCGTGGCTTGACATCAGGATGATGCCTTTGAAGTTCTTCAGTGTGTTGTTGAACGCCTGAATCGACTCTAAATCCAGGTGGTTGGCGGGCGAATCGAGTATGAGGCAGTTGGCATCGTTGAGCATCATTCGCGAAATCATACAGCGCATTTTCTCGCCTCCCGACAGCACGGCGGCTTTTTTCAGCACCTCCTCGCCCGAAAAGAGCATCTTGCCCAGATAGCCTTTCAGATACACCTCGTGGGTGTCGGACGAGAATTGCGAAATCCACTCCACCAAATTCATATCGGTGTCGAAATATTTGGAATTATCGAGCGGCAGATAGGCTGTGGTGATGGTTTGACCCCACTCAAAGGTGCCTGCATCCGCCTTTTTCTCGTTGTTGATGATTTGAAAAAAGGCTGTCATCGCCCGCGGGTCGTGCGACAGAAAAATGATTTTATCCTCTTTTTCGACATTGAACGACACGCTTTTGAACAGCGTTTCGCCCTCGACACTTGCCCCTAAACCATTGACTTCCAATATGGCATTGCCCACTTCGCGCGCCGGCGTGAAAATGATGCCCGGATATTTGCGCGACGACGGACGAATTTCCTCGATATTGAGCTTCTCAATCATCTTTTTGCGGCTGGTGGTCTGCTTCGACTTCGCCACATTGGCAGAAAATCGGCGAATAAATTCTTCCAATTCCTTTTTCTTCTCTTCCGCCTTCTTATTTTGATTTTGCTGCTGACGGAGAGCCAATTGCGACGACTCGTACCAAAAACTGTAATTGCCCGAAAAGAGTTTGATGTCGCCAAAATCAATGTCCACAGTGTGCGTACACACGGAATCCAAAAAGTGGCGGTCGTGCGACACCACCAATACCGTGTTTTCAAACTCGCTCAAGTAATGCTCCAGCCACGACACTGTTTCCAAGTCCAAATCGTTGGTAGGCTCATCCAAAAGGAGGTTGTCGGGCTTGCCAAACAGGGCTTGTGCGAGCAGCACGCGCACTTTTTCCTTCCCGCTGATGTCGCGCATCAGGGTCGTGTGCAAACTTTCCTTTATCCCCAAACCGCTCAGCAGGTTGGCGGCATCACTTTCGGCGTTCCAACCGTCCAATTCGGTAAATCGCTCCTCCAATTCCGCCGCGCGCACGCCATCGGCATCGCTGAAATCGGCTTTGGCATAGAGGGCGTTTTTCTCGTTCATAATGTCCCACAGCACCGTGTGACCCTGCAAAACGGTATCCAACACCGTGAACTCATCGTAAGCAAAGTGGTCTTGCCGCAACACCGAGAGGCGTTCGCCGTGACCAAACGAAATCTGCCCGCTCGTTGGCTCCAAATCGCCGCTCAAAGCCCGCAAAAACGTGGATTTCCCCGCACCATTCGCCCCAATAATGCCATAGCAATTGCCCGAAACGAACTTCATATTAACTTCCTGAAACAACACCCGCTTCCCAAACTGAATGCTCAAATTACTAACTGTTATCATCTGCTTTTTTGTTTTTTGGGTGCAAAGATACGAAATAGTTATGAGTTATGAGCTATTTTTAGTCTGTCTCACCCCCTATTTGAGCTGTAATTCGGCGCTTCTTGCGTGATTGCGACATCGTGTGGGTGGCTTTCGAGCATTCCTGCTGCTGTTATTCTGGTGAATTTGGCTTCGTGCAATTGCTCTATGTTGGCGGCTCCACAGTAGCCCATGCCTGCCCTTAGTCCGCCGGTCATCTGGTAGATGACTTCGTAGAGCGAGCCTTTGAACGGTACGCGGGCGGCGATGCCTTCGGGCACTAATTTTTTGATGTCGTCTTCCACATCTTGGAAATAGCGGTCTTTGGAGCCTTTTTGCATAGCTTCCAGCGAGCCCATGCCGCGGTAGGATTTGAATTTGCGACCGTTGTAGAGAATTGTTTCGCCCGGCGACTCTTCCACGCCTGCCAAGAGCGAACCCATCATCACGGAATTGCCGCCGGCTGCCAATGCCTTCACGATGTCGCCCGAATAGCGCAGTCCGCCGTCGGCAATCACCGGTATTCCGCTGCCTCTCAGTGCTTTAGCCACTTCGTAGATGGCAGACAGTTGCGGTACGCCAACGCCTGCAATGACGCGCGTGGTGCAAATCGAACCCGGTCCGATGCCCACTTTGATACCGTCGGCACCTGCTTTTGCCAACGCTTTGGCGGCTTCGGCGGTGGCGATATTTCCGATGATTATGTCGGTTGTTTTGAAATGCTTTTTTGCCGCTTTCAGCACCTCAATCACGCCTTTGGAATGTCCATGAGCGGTGTCAATCACGATGGCATCCACTCCGGCATCCACCAGAGCGGTGATGCGTTCGTGCGTGTCGGCGGTGACACCCACACCGGCTGCCACACGCAGGCGACCGTGTTCGTCTTTGCAGGCAAACGGCTTGTCTTTCGCCTTCGTGATGTCTTTGTAGGTGATTAAACCTATCAATTTGTTGTCTTTATCCACTACCGGCAGTTTTTCAATTTTGTATTTTTGCAGAATATCGGCTGCCCTTTCGAGGTTGGTCGACTGGTCGGTGGTAACTAATTTTTCGGAAGTCATCACCTTGTCAATCAGCAGATTGCGGTTGCGTTGGAAGCGCAAGTCGCGGTTGGTGACGATGCCCACCAGGTGGTTTTCGTCGTCCACCACGGGGATGCCGCCGATTTTGTATTCCACCATCAAATCGAGCGCATCGCCCACTGTTTTGCCGCGTTTGATGCTCACGGGGTGCGAAATCATCCCATTTTCGGCACGTTTCACCGAGCGCACCTGTTTAGCCTGCTCTTCGATGGACATGTTTTTGTGAATCACACCGATACCCCCCTCACGAGCAATCGCAATAGCCAAATTAACTTCGGTGACGGTGTCCATAGCGGCAGAAACCATCGGAATGTTCAGTTTGATGTTGCGAGAAAACAGTGTCGAAAGTTCAACATTGCGAGGTAACACCTCAGAATAAGCGGGAATCAGCAAAACATCGTCAAACGTCAACCCATCCATAACAACTTTATCAGCAATAAATGACATAACGGTAAGTTTTTTTTATTGCGCGCAAATGTACGGCTTTTTTTTGGATTACGCAAATTCTTGAGTTTGCGAGGGGGTGAGGCGGCCTGCACCCTAAATCGAAAAAATATTTGCTAAATAGCAAAACATTTACTACCTTTGCGCCCGAAAAAAAAATAACAATTATAAATATGAAAACAAATTTTAGTAAAATTCTTTTCGCATCTTCGTTCCTGTTTGCAGGGACGTTCTCCTCGTTTGCTCGTATTGAGCTTCCGAAAGTATTTACCGACAATCTTGTCTTGCAGCAGCAAACTCAGGCTCCTGTCTGGGGGCGCGCTACGCCGAAGAAAGAGGTTACTGTTACCACTTCCTGGGACAAAAAGACGTATGTGGTGCATGCCGACCCGACGGGCAAGTGGCAAGTGAGCGTGCAAACTCCTGTGGCGAGCAACACGCCCTACTCGATTACGATTTCCGATGGGAAAGCCGTTACGCTCAACAACATCCTCATTGGCGAAGTGTGGATATGCTCCGGTCAGTCGAATATGGAAATGCCGGTGGCAGGTTGGGGCAAAGTGATAAATTATGAGCAGGAGGTTGCCACCGCCAACTATCCGCAAATACGTCTGTTGCAGGTGAACAGGACGACCTCCACTCAGCCGCTGGAAGATTTGAAGAGTACGCGTGACGGCTGGCAAGAGTGTTCTCCGGCTACTGTTGCGGAATTTTCGTCTGTGGGCTTCTTCTTTGGTCGCCATTTGTTGCAAAATCTGAAAGTGCCCATTGGGTTAATCAACACCTCGTGGGGCGGCACCATTGCGGAAGCGTGGACAAGCGGCGAATCGTTGGAACTGATGCCGGATTTTAAAGCCGGCGTGAGCGAGATACGGGCAGTGTTTGAGGAAGAGGCGCAACGTACTTACGAGCAGAATCTTAAAGCCTGGAACGAGAAAATCATCAAAGCCGATTTGGGCAGTACAAACCATTGGGAGCAAAGCAAATTCGATGACAATGCCTGGCAAACCATGACCCTCCCCGGCGTATGGGAAAGCAAGGGATTAGCCAATTTCGACGGCATCGTGTGGTTTCGTAAGACCGTAGAAATCCCTGCGGCTTGGGCAGGCAAAGAGCTGCAACTCAACTTGGCAATGATTGACGACAGCGACATCACCTATTACAATGGTGTGAAAGTGGGTGCAACAAACGGTCATAATGTCGACCGCCGCTATAAAATACCGGCATCCCAAGTGAAAGCAGGTAAGGCTGTTATAGCTGTTCGCGTGACTGATACCGGAGGCGGAGGCGGCATTTACGGAGAGCCGCAAAACATGTCCCTGTCGCTTACCGCTAAGCCTCAAGAAAAACTTGCATTGGCAACCGAGTGGAAATATAATGCCGTTGTGGACTTAACGAAGTTGGGAAACGCCCCTGTCGGGGTGTCGAACAATCCCAACCGACCCACTGTTTTATACAATGCGATGCTTCATCCCCTTGCTCCGTATGCTGTGCAGGGTGCCATTTGGTATCAGGGCGAGAGCAATGCGCGCCGCGCCGAGCAGTATAGAACACTTTTCCCGTTGATGATTCAAGATTGGCGCAAATTGTGGGGCTACAATTTCTCGTTTTACTTTGTGCAGTTGGCAAACTTTGCGGCATCATTAGGCGAGGCTTGGCCCCTGTTGCGAGAGGCACAGTCGCAGACTTTAGCGTTGGAAAACACCGGTATGGCGGTTACAATTGATATTGGCGAGGCGAGAGACATCCATCCGAAAAACAAGCAGGATGTGGGTTTGCGCCTGGCATTGGCTGCGCGGGCAAACACCTATAAGGAAAATATTGCCTTCTCCGGTCCCATCTATCAGTCGCATAGCATTGTGGGGAAGACGATTCGCATCCGGTTCAATCATACCAATCAGGGATTGAAAAGCAAAAACAACGCCCCTCTTTCGGGTTTTACGATTGCCGGACCCGACCACAAGTACTACAAGGCGGATGCTAAGATTGAAGGCGATGAGGTGGTGGTGTCGTGCGCCGAAGTGCAATTTCCGGTAGCGGCGCGCTATGCGTGGGCAGAAAATCCGGAGTGCAACTTGTATAATGGTGCAGGGTTGCCTGCGTCGCCGTTCAGGACAAAATAGTCTGAACAAACGTGACAATTTCACTGATTGTAGCGATAGGGGAGAAGAACGAGGTAGGTTGTGGAGGCAACCTGCTTTGTCGTTTGCCAGCCGATATGACTCATTTTAAGGAGATTACGACCGGTCATCCGGTGGTGATGGGGCGGAAGACGTTTGATTCGCTGCCCAAGGGGGCGTTGCCTAACCGGCGCAATGTGGTGGTTAGTCGCCAAGCGGATTTGCAAATAGAAGGTGTTGAGGTGTATCCATCATTAGACCACGCCTTTATCAAGCTGATGGACACTGACGAGGTGTTTATCATTGGCGGCGCGCAAATTTATGAACAGACCCTCGCATGTGCCAACAAACTGTATTTGACAAAAATCAAAGCCTCGTTCCCCAATGCCGATGTGTTTTTCCCAAAAATTAATTACTCGGAATGGCGCGTGTTGAGCCAAGAATCCCATCTGTCGGACGAAAAGCATCCCTACGCATTCACCTTTGTGGAATTAGAGCGCTAAGGCAACCTAATTTTTTTTTCAGATGCTATTTTTAGCAGACGGTGTTTTGTCCCGCAGGGACAGCACTTTATTAACCGTAGACTTTAGTCTACGGGAGTGATGGAGCCCCCCCAAAGTCCCGCATGGGACGACACATTGTTATTCTGCAAAATTGCACCCATCTCAAGTGCCGTCCCATGCGGGACTATGAGGTTGTCGTCATTCTCGTACCGTAAGCTAAAGCATACGGTTAATAAAGTGCTGTCCCTGCGGGACAAGGAACGAAAGCCAAGTGGTATGATTGCGGATAGTCATTAATTTTTTCGGCAACTCCGAACATTATGTTAAAAATCCATAAATCCGCAAAAAAACATAACTCATAACTCATAACTCAAAACTATTCACTACCTTTGCCCAAAATTATAAATAAAAAACAATATGGCAACACCAATTAAACCTACGCCGATTCTTACCGGCAGGGATTCTATCCGCTTTGCAAAGGCGATGGAAAATGTGCAGCAGATTTCGCCCGAAAGGCGAAAAGAAATGCAAGAAGCATACGACTGGTATAAAAAAGCAGCGCGATTTCCGATATGCCCCAAATGAGTGAAATTGTAGATAAAATCGACATTGTTCGCTTGGAAGAAGATACCCCGATTTCCTCTTTTGATTGTGGCGACATTGATTTGAATGATTTTTTGCTCAATGATGCAAAAAACTATTCAAAAGCAATGCTTGCTGTTACCTATTTGGTGAAAATTGAAAGTGAAATAGCGGCTTATTTTTGTCTTTCATACGATGGCTTAAATAGAACTGCGATTTTGACTGAAGAAGAAAAAGCCCTTTGGAACAAAGTAGGGCGCAAAATCCCAAACAGCAAAAGGCGCAAAACGTATCCTTCGGTAAAAATCGGACGTTTGGCAGTAGCGAAAAAATATGCCGGATACGGAATAGGACGGCGTATTATTGATACTGTTACGATGATGTACCTCTACGAGCAGCACCACGCCGCCTGCCGGTTCATTACCGTAGATGCCTATCGCACTGCATTTCCTTTTTACGAAAAAGCCCAATTTAGATACCTCACAACCAAAGATACAGACGAGGACACCCGTGCCATGTACTTTGATTTGAAAGCAATACCGGCATAATAATTCATAATTTTGTTCTATCCCGCAGAGAACATTTTTGTCTGAATCAGAATTTTCAGGATTAAAAGATTAACAGGATGAATTTTATGTTAAGGCTGAAAGCCTTGTAGCAATAGCGTAGGGCATCGCCCAGTCGTGGTCGGGAGATTGGTTAGATGTTGAATTTACGGGCTGAAAGCCCAGCGTTGGGGAAATGGTTTTGTGTGTGTGTTGCGTGTGTTGCGCCCTGAAAGGGCAACATATCCCAGCCCAACGCATCGCGTTGGGGTAATGGGTTTTGTGTGTGTTGCGTGTGTTGCGCCCTGAAAGGGCAACATATCCCAGCCCAACGCATCGCGTTGGGGTAATGGGTTTTGTGTGTGTTGTGTGTGTTGTGTGTGTTGCGCCCTGAAAGGGCATTATATCATTATGTTGCCCCATCATATCTCATCATTATTCATCATTATTCATCATTATCATTTTCCCAACGCGATGCGTTGGGCTGGGATATGCTGGGCTTTCAGCCCGTAAATTCAACATCAACCCAATCTTCCGACCACGACTGGGCATCGCCCTACGCTATTGCTCGAAGGGCTTCACCCTTAACCTGACGGCTATGCCACTACGGGGTTGCCGGCAGGAGGTAAAAATTTCTGCAACCCCACCCAATATGTTAAAAATCCATAAATTCGCAAAAAAATCATAACTCATAACTCATAACTCAAAACTATTCACTACCTTTGCGCCCGAACATAAAAAACAACAAAAAAAAAGATGATAAAAGGTAGAAATATAGCGTATGGCATGCTTCCGTTAGAAGCCCCGTTTTTGGGCATTTTAATGCGATTTAAGGCATTTTTAACATATTGGGTGGGGTTGCAGAAATTTTTACCTCCTGCCGGCAACCCCGTAGTGGCATAGCCGTCAGGTTAAGGGTGAAGCCCTTCGAGCAATAGCGTAGGGCGATGC